>NZ_JAOWHD010000050.1:0-107424 GCF_030332785.1 Citrobacter sp. Cpo069 | reverse complement strand
AATAAATATCCTCCGGCATAGCCGGAGGTTTTTCTGATGCGCCTATAAGGCTCTGTTACCAGCCGCGCCCTAACAGGCGCATACGATCTGACATTTGCATCAGACTTCGTTACTTACGGCCCGTAAACGGGCTACCCGGATAAGGGATCGATAACTGCTCGCCCATTTTATCCTCTGCAAGCTGGTGCTTTATGTATTCCTGTATCCTTGCTGTGTTCTTACCCACCGTATCTACGTAATACCCACGACACCAGAACTCCCTGTTCCTGTATTTAAACTTCATATCACCAAACTGCTCATACAACATCAGACTGCTTTTACCTTTCAGATAACCCATAAAACCGGATACGCTCATTTTGGGCGGGATTTCCACAAGCATATGGATATGATCTGCACAGCATTCCGCTTCCAGGATCCGCACGTTTTTCCACTCACACAGCTTTCTTAAGATGCTGCCTATCGCCCTACGTTTCTCCCCGTAGAATGCTTGTCTTCGGTATTTGGGCGCAAAAACTATGTGATATTTACAGTTCCATCGGGTGTGCGCTAAGCTCTTTTCGTCCCCCATTGGGACCCCCTTTTGATTTCTTGTTTAACCCTTGCAGTTGCCAGACCGCAAGGTGTTTTAACAAATCAAAAGGGGTTTTAATAACTGGCCCAAAGCTGAAAGCTTTCCGGAACCCCCAGCCTAGCTGGGGGTTTTCTGTGCACAAAAAATGGCGCTACCGATGTAGCGCCATTGCGTAGAGGGAACATCAGGGATTAGTTAACCCCCTCCTCGCTCTCTTTTTTCGCTTCTTGTCTTTCAACTTCGCGATACCAACGTGGGTGATGTTTCTTCGCCCAACGACGGCTCACTTTCCCTTCGACCATACCTTTAATCGATCCTTTCACCCAGAATGCCATATACATATGGATGAGGATGGCGTGCATCAGGATAATCCCCGCAGCCGCATGGATCAGCAGGCTATAGCGCACGACCTGCATCGGGAAGAACTGCGCAAAGTACGGACGCCAGATAATGATACCGGTAATCAGCAGCACGAAAATCATGCTCATAATCGACCAGAACATCATTTTCTGCCCGGCGTTGTATTTGCCCACATCCGCCACTTTGTGTTCATTGCCTTTCAGTACTTCCACAATGTTTTTCAGCCACGGAATATCTTTCTTATCCGGGATGTTGTGGTGCACAAAGCGTACAAACATGAACATCAGCGCCACGAAGATCAGTATGCCGAAGAACGGGTGCAAAATGCGTCCCATTTGCGGCGTACCGAAGGTTTGCGTCAGCCATTGCAGAGTCGGGAAGAAAAATGAAATCCCCGACAGCGCTACCAGGAAGAAGCAGATCACCACCGTCCAGTGACAGGCGCGGTCGATAAATTTCGTGCGCACAATCATTTTCGACTTACTCATGATGATCCTCCTCGTCGTCGTCCACTTCCTTATTCGGACCAATACCAATGTAGTGGTAAATCAGTCCGGCGAAGGTGGCGATAAATCCGGCAGCGGCCAGCGGCTTCAGCGCCCCTTTCCACAGATTGATAGAGGTATCTATCTGCGGGTCTTTTGGCAGACCGTGATACAGTTCAGGCTGGTTGGCATGATGCAGAACGTACATGACGTGCGTGCCGCCCACACCTTCCGGGTTGTAGAGACCGGCATGTTCAAAACCGCGAGCTTTCAGTTTTGCCACACGCTGTTCGCCCATTTCCAGCATTTCCTGCTTGGTGCCGAAATGTATTGCCCCGGTCGGACACGTTTTCACGCAGGCAGGTTCCTGCCCGACGCTGACGCGGTCCACACACAGCGTACATTTATACACGCGGTTATCCTCTTTATTGAGGCGCGGAATATTAAATGGACACCCGGCAATACAGTAGCCGCAGCCAATGCAGTGCTCTGACTGGAAATCGACAATCCCGTTGGCGTACTGGATGATGGCCCCGGCAGACGGGCACGCCTTCAGGCAGCCCGGATCTTCACAGTGCATACAGCCGTCTTTACGAATCAACCACTCCAGCTTGCCGTTCTGTTCGGTTTCGGTAAATCGCATCACCGTCCAGGACTTGGCGCTGAGATCGGCGGGGTTGTCATAAACCCCGACGCAGTGGCCTACCTCATCGCGGATATCGTTCCACTCTGAGCATGCCACCTGACAGGCTTTACAGCCTATGCAGGTGGAAACGTCGATCAGCTTCGCGACCTCTGCTTTGTAATCACGAGCCTGAGGCGGCGGCGTGATGGAGTTTGTTGCGGACCGTTTGATGATGTCCTGCGTTTCCATAGACATATGTTCGCCTCCCTTACGCCTTCTCGATGTTAACTAAAAACGCTTTGTATTCCGGCGTTTGCGAGTTTGCATCACCGACGTTCGGCGTCAGGGTGTTGGCGATAAAGCCTTTACGCGCGACTCCTTCAAAGCCCCAGTGGATTGGGATCCCAACCGTTTCTACCTGCTGACCGTTGACGTTCAGGGTACGCAGACGACGAGTGACCACGGCAACTGCGCGAATAAATCCACGTTTGCTGCTGACTTTCACGTGATCGCCGTTGTTGATCCCCTTCGCTGCCGCCAGCGTTTCGCTGATTTCCACAAACTGCTCCGGCTGGGCAATCGCATTCAACAATGCGTGCTTGGTCCAGGTATGGAAATGTTCGGTCAGACGATAGGTCGTCCCGACGTACGGGAAGTCCTGTTTCGTGCCCATACGGAGTTTATCCGCTTCGTACAGACGCGCTGCCGGGTTGGAGATCACATTCGGGTGCAGCGGGTTAGTGCCAAGCGGCGTTTCCATCGGCTCGTAGTGTTCCGGGAACGGACCTTCCGCCATCTTATCGATAGCAAACAGACGCCCCAGCCCTTCCGGCTGCATGATAAACGGATTGGTGCCACTGCCCGGTGCTGCGGTATTGAAGTCAGGGATATCGTTCCCCGTCCACTTCGTACCGTTCCACTGGATAAGCATGCGTTTTGGATCCCACGGTTTACCCTGCGGATCCGCCGAAGCGCGGTTATACAGCACGCGACGGTTCAGCGGCCATGCCCAGGCCCAGCCCAGCGTATTACCGAGGCCTGACGGGTCGGCGTTATCGCGATTGGCCATCTGGTTGCCCTGCTCGGTCCAGCTGCCGGTATAAATCCAGCAGGATGATGACGTAGAACCATCATCGCGCAGCAGCGCAAAGCTGTTGAGCAACTGACCTTTCTTCGCAACCAGCACGCCGTTGGCATCATAGAGATCTTCCAGCGCATAGCCGTTGTTCTCTTTCGCCACTTCTTCGGAGTGCGGTTCGTCCGGCTGCTTATAGTTCCAGCTCATTTTCAGAACGGGTTCTACAGCTTTACCGCCTTCAGTGCGATACATGTCGCGCAGGCGGTGGTAAATACCGGCAAGGATCTCGCCGTCGTTGCGGGCTTCACCCGGTGCGTCCTGACCTTTCCAGTGCCACTGCAGCCAGCGGCCGGAGTTGGCGATGGAGCCGTCTTCTTCCGCAAAGCAGGTAGAAGGCAAACGGAAAACTTCGGTCTGAATCGACCCCGGATCAACGTCGTTTGATTCACCGTGGTTCTGCCAGAACGTTGAAGTTTCGGTCACCAGCGGATCGATAACCACCAGATACTTCAGTTTGCTGAGGCTCTGCACCACTTTGTTTTTGTCCGGGAAGGACGCAACAGGGTTAAAGCCCTGACAGATGTAGCCGGTGACTTTCCCGCTATCCATCATGTTGAAGTATTTAATGACGTCGTAGGACTGATCCCACTTCGGCAGCCACTCAAAACCCCAGTCATTTTCTTTCTGCGCTGCATTGCCGTAGAAAGATTTCATCAGGCTGACGAAGAACTTCGGATAGTTGCCCCAGTAGTTAACCTGATCGGCCAATGTCGCTTTTGGCGTGTTTGCGGCCAGATAGGTTTGCAGGTCTGTCTGTTTCTCTGATGGCAGCGTCAGGTAGCCCGGCAGGCTGGTAGAGAGCAGACCTAAGTCGGTTAACCCTTGAATGTTGGAGTGGCCGCGCAAGGCGTTGACACCGCCACCTGCCATCCCCATGTTGCCGAGCAGCAACTGGATCATCGCCATGGTGCGGATGTTCTGCGCCCCGACGGTATGCTGAGTCCAACCCAGCGCATACAGGAACGTGGTGGTGCGATCGGCTGCGCTGGTGGAAGCCAGCACTTCGCAGACTTTCAGGAAGTCTTCTTTCGGCGTACCACAAATGTTTTCCACCACATCCGGCGTGTAGCGGGAAACGTGCTGTTTTAGCAGGTTCCAGACACAGCGAGGATGGCTTAACGTTTCATCGCGTTTCGCGTAGCCGTTTTCATCGAACTGGTAGTTCCAGGACGATTTATCGTATTGGCGTTTTTTCGCGTCGTACCCGCTGAACAGACCGTCTTCAAAAGCATAGTCATCCCGCACCAGCAGGCTGGCGTTGGTGTAATGCTTAACGTATTCAGCGTTAATTTTGTTGTTTTCAATCAGGTACAGCAAGACGCCGGACAAGAACGTAATATCCGTGCCGGAACGAATTGGCGCATAGATATCCGCCACCGAAGCTGTACGTGTAAAACGAGGGTCAACAACAATCAGCGTTGCATCATTGTTGTTTTTGGCTTCCATCGCCCAGCGGAATCCCACTGGATGTGCTTCAGCGGCGTTACCGCCCATCACCATCACGACGTTAGCGTTTTTAATATCAACCCAGTGGTTGGTCATCGCACCGCGACCAAATGTTGGAGCAAGACTTGCTACCGTTGGTCCGTGTCAGACGCGCGCCTGGTTGTCTACTGCCAGCATGCCGAGTGAGCGCACAAATTTTTGCGTCAGCATGCCGGTTTCATTACTTGCCGCAGATGCACACAGCATCCCGGTTGAAAGCCAGCGGTTTACCGTTACGCCCTGCTCATTCTTCTCAATAAAGTTGGCGTCACGGTCAGTTTTCATCAGCTTCGCGATACGGGTGAATGCTTCATCCCAGCTGATACGCTGCCATTTGTCGGAACCTGGTGCACGGTATTCCGGGTAACGCAGACGGTTTTCACTGTGCACGTAATCCAGTAATCCTGCGCCCTTAGGGCATAATGCCCCACGGCTCACCGGATGATCCGGATCCCCTTCAATATGGTAAATCGACTCTTTGGCGTTTTTTGCTCCATCTCCCAGGCTATACATTAATAGCCCGCAACCTACGGAACAGTATGTGCAGGTGTTTCGGATCTCTTTGGCGCGTAACAGTTTATAGTTTCGCGCCTGAGCCAGTGCCATTTTGGGTGCAAAACCCAGAGCAGCTACTGTTGTTCCCGCCATACCGCCCGCGCAGATTTTAAAAAATTGTCTGCGGCTGACGTCCATTGCTTTCCTCTTTTTTGCAGGGATTCGTACAGGACATCTCTCAAATCGCGCCAGCGCGGCATAATTGAAAGATGACATGTACAACTTCGCGACGAAACTATCAGCTATATCCATATTTTTTTTGCGTCAAATCAATAACGAAACGGTTCCGCTACTAAATAGTGCACTTTGTTTAACCTTTGTACCTATAAGGGGGTAGATAAAAGGTAATTAGTTAGCGCGCTACGGTGTAAAAGTGCTATAAATTTCAGCTTAAATTTTTACCAGCACCATGGACAGATAATCAGAATGACAAAACATAAAGCGACGTTAATTGGGCTCATTGCCATCGTGCTCTGGAGCACGATGGTCGGGCTAATGCGTGGGGTAAGTGAAGGACTGGGTCCTGCAGGTGGCGCAGCAATGATTTTTTCGTTAAGTGGCCTGTTGCTGATTTTTACCGTCGGCTTTCCGAATATCAGAAAAATTCCTGTGCGTTATTTAATCGCGGGTAGCGTGCTTTTTGTTACTTATGAAATATGTTTAGCGCTGGCTCTCGGTTATGCGGCTACTCGTCACCAGGCTATTGAAGTCGGTATGGTTAATTATCTCTGGCCGAGTCTGACGATATTGTTTGCTATTTTATTTAATGGTCAAAAAACAACCTGGCTGGTAATCCCAGGATTAATTATCGCATTGACCGGGGTTTGTTGGGTATTGGGTGGCGAAAATGGCCTTAATCCTGGTGAAATTATAAACAACGTTGCCAGCAGCCCGCTGAGCTATTTCCTCGCCTTTCTTGGCGCATTTATCTGGGCAATGTATTGCACGGTGACCAATAAATACGCAAAAGGCTTTAACGGTATTACCGTATTCGTGTTACTAACGGCTGCAAGTTTGTGGGTTTACTATTTTATGACTCCGCAACCAGAAATGAATTTCAGCACTTCGGTGACTATTAAAATGTTCTCAGCGGCATTAACGTTAGGATTTGCCTATGCGGCGTGGAATATTGGCATTTTGCATGGCAACGTGACCATCATGGCCGTAGGTTCCTATTTTACCCCAGTGCTCTCCTCCGCCCTGGCTGCTGTGTTACTCAGCGCCCCGTTGTCGCTATCTTTCTGGCAGGGTGCATTGATGGTTTGTGCGGGTTCGCTACTTTGCTGGTTGGCAACACGCCGCGCCTGAAAAAAAATCCGGGTTTTATCGCGCAAATCTAAAACCCGGCTACACTGTAATCAAATTAATGAATAATAAATGTTCATTCCACTTGTGGTTTATGTTTGTTTTTGTTTAATTTAATGTTAAATAATTGGTGGTTAATCAACTCCCGAAAATATTGCATGCTTATCTATATTCCTCAGTATGTATATATTATACCTGCGTGACTAACGTCATTTAAACCATAGACGGCACAATAGTCCCCTACGTAAATATACCCATTCAGATTTGTCACATATAAAGATTAATACAATCAGCTATATTATGTAGATCTGGATCACACAAATTCAAATATTTCGCAATATTATGAAACTTATTATTGAACTTATACCACTGCGTCATTTAAAAATAGTTTGCCATTGACGAACCCCTTCGTTTAGCAATGGTTTAGGAAACACACCAAGAAAAAATTATAAGGATTATTTAGAATGAAACTTAAATTAGTTGCAGTGGCAGTGACTAGCCTGTTGGCGGCAGGTGCGGTAAACGCAGCTGAGGTATATAACAAAGACGCAAACAAACTGGATATCTACGGTAAAGTTCACGCTCAGCATTACTTCTCTGACGACACCAGCAGCGATGGCGACAAAACCTACGCGCGTCTGGGCTTCAAAGGCGAAACTCAGATCAATGACCAGCTGGTTGGTTTTGGTCAGTGGGAATACGAATTCAAAGGCAACCGTTCCGAAAGCCAGGGTTCCGAAGCAGACAAAACCCGTCTGGCATTCGCTGGCCTGAAATTCGCTGAATACGGTTCTTTCGACTACGGTCGTAACTACGGCGTAGCTTACGACATCGGCGCATGGACCGACGTCCTGCCTGAGTTCGGTGGTGATACCTGGACCCAGACCGACGTATTCATGACCCAGCGTGCTACCGGCGTTGCTACCTACCGCAACACCGATTTCTTCGGTCTGGTTGAAGGTCTGAACTTTGCCGCTCAGTACCAGGGCAAAAACGATCGTACCGATGAAGTTGAAGCGAACGGTGATGGTTTCGGTCTGTCTACTACCTATGAATACGAAGGTTTCGGCGTTGGTGCTACCTATGCGAAATCTGACCGTACCGATCGTCAAGTGCGCAACGGCACCAACGGTCTTTACGCTTCAGGTCAGAATGCGGAAGTGTGGGCTGCTGGTCTGAAGTATGATGCGAACAACATCTACCTGGCGACCACCTACTCCGAAACCCGCAATATGACCACATTCGGTAAAATCGACGGTATTGCTAACAAAACTCAGAACTTTGAAGCTGTTGCACAGTACCAGTTCGACTTCGGCCTGCGTCCGTCCATCGCTTACCTGAAATCCAAAGGTAAAGATCTGGGTGCATACGGCGACCAGGATCTGGTTGAATACGTAGACTTGGGTGCTACCTACTACTTCAACAAAAACATGTCCACCTTCGTTGATTACAAAATCAACCTGCTGGATGACACTAACTTCACTAAAAATGTTGCGCAGATCAGCACTGACAACATCGTGGCTGTTGGTCTGAACTACCAGTTCTAATTTTGTTGTAGTCTGAATACAAAGCCAGTCCTTCAAGGGCTGGCTTTTTCTCTTAATGTAGACTCGGTCATAAGGAGTATGCCGTGCAGACATTCACTGGTCGTTGTCTTTGCGGACAGAGTCATTTTACCGTTGACGTCGAAATGCTGGATGTCTATGCCTGCCACTGTACGCTGTGTCAGAAATGGTCAGGCGGCATCGCCATGTATCTGGAAGCCAGCACTCACCCGCTGATGTCGCCAGAATCGGCAGAACCTTCGCACTTTCCTTCTTCAAATCGTGGTGAACGGTTCTTCTGTTCCGGCTGCGGATGCCCACTGTGGTTTACGTTGACGGACAGCGATCGCTACTTTATTCCATGGACACTTCTGGAACTTAATGAGGTAGATCGCCGCCGCCTGATATTAGCGGCAGAAATCTATACGGAAACACAGCCTGCGTTCTGGAGATTGACGGGGCAATACGCTCGACTGAGTGGGAAAGAAGTCGAAGAGATGGATTACCCCTGTCATTTAGCTCACTAGTTATTAACGTTGTACCTTTGCCAGACTGAACCACATTCCTATCGCTAATATGATAAGCATGCTGCCGGCGCTGCTTAAGGCCACGCTATGTGACCAGGTGAACGCTTCTCTGGCAGCCGTCAGCAATGCCTCACTCAGTGACGACGGGAGCGAGTGCGCCAGTTGTACCGCCTCCCCCATTGACGATGTGGCTCGTTCTACTTCCTGCGGATTAAGTCCGGCTGGCGGCAGAATCGATGCAGAAAAGCTGCGGCTCAACAGTAAACCAAAGATAGCGATCCCAAGTCCTGCCCCCAGTTCATAAGCCATTGTCTCGATGGCACCCGCGGCGGCGGCTTTTTCCGCCGGCGCTGCTGCCATGATAGCCGCCGTTGAAGCCAGAAGCGCACTGGCGGCGCTGAAGCCGAGCAAAGCCATCAAAATCCAGGCTTGTATCTGTTGGCTACTGAAATCCGTCATCGCCAGGCCGTAAAAACTGACGGCGCTCAGCGCCATGCCCGCCGTTGCCACACAACGTAATCCCAGGCGTGAAACCAACATACCGGCAATCGGTCCGCTGAAACCACTTGCCAGCATCACTGGCAGCATGAACAATCCAGCCTGATACGGTGTTAAACCGTGAACAAACTGTAGTTCCTGAGCCATCAGCAACTCAAAACCTACCAGCGTTATCATCGCGGTCATCGCCATCACTACACCGCTCAAGATAATGCGATGCGTGAACAGACGCATATCAATCATCGGGCGAGCTGCCGCAAGCTGGATACGGACAAACTGCCACAACAGTAAAGCGCCGGTTAACAGCGTCAGGGCGATGGCAACGGTCGCCGTATGCCCTTTCAGCGCAGTTTTAGCGCTGTAAACCAACAGCAGAATGGCAACAATCAGCATTATCGCATGACCAAAATTTAACGATTGATCGCGACGTCCGGCCTGGCGTGGCACTAAGCGTGCGGTTAAGGCCATTACCACCAGGACAATTGGCACATTAATTAAGAATACGGACCCCCAGTAGAAGTGCTCCAGCAGCATCCCGCCAACCAGTGGGCCAAACGCCGCACCGCCGGAACCGACCGCTGCCCAGACGCCGAGCGCCATATTACGATGCCGTTGCTCAGCGAACGTGGCGCGAATACCCGCCAGCGTTGCCGGAACAATCATCGCCGCACCAATCGCCAATACCGCCCGGGTGGCAATCAGCCAGCTTGCGCTATGAGCAAAAGCGGCCGCCAGCGATGCGAGACCAAATAATCCACCGCCTAACAGCAGCAGACGTTTAAAGCCGATGCGATCCCCCAGCGCACCCATTGGCAATACCATTCCGGCCATTACCAGGGAATAAATATCAATGATCCACAGCAGCTCGTTACCACTGGCACCCAGCGTCATACTCAGCGTGGGCGCGGCAACGTGCAGCACCGTTGCATCAATCGCAACAGGGATGTAGACCAGCACAATAATGACTAACGTTAACCACTGACGAAACATAAAACTCCCTAACGAAACCAAAACTGGACACATGTCCAGCTTTAGCGATCCTACGGAAAATTGAACATATGTCCAACTTTTTGTTAGACTGCGATCTATACGGGTACAGGAGGAATGATGAGCTATCTAAATCGGGATGAACGTCGGGAAGTGATTCTGCAAGCAGCAATGCGTGTCGCACTTGAAGAAGGATTTTCCGCCATGACGGTTCGACGCATTGCTGCAGAAGCTCACGTCGCGACGGGCCAGGTACATCACCATTTCGCCTCTGCCGGCGAACTCAAATCCCAGGCATTTGTGCGCCTTATCCGCACCCTACTTGATGCCGAACTGGTCAGCGAAGACGCCAGTTTCCGTGAGCGACTGCATGCGATGCTAGGCAGTGAAGATGGTGGTCTGGAACCCTATATTAAGCTATGGCGTGAAGCACAGGTTGTTGCGGGTAAAGATCCGGAAATTAAAAGCGCCTACCTGTTGACCATGCGAATGTGGCACGAAGAAACCGCCAACATCATTACACAAGGACAGAAAGCCGGTGAGTTCTCATCCGCGCCTGATGCCGCCGACGTCGCATGGCGCTTAATCGCATTAGTCTGCGGCCTGGATGGTATGTACATATTAGGTATTGAGGAAATGGCCGATCCTGCATTCGATCGTCACCTTGATCGTATGATAACGCAGGAGTTATTTATTTGATGTAATAGATGGATTAACAATACATCTTTTATGTTTACAATTGGTAACACTTAAGCAACGTGTAATTCTCCTATCACGCCGCGTTATTGCACTTTTTTATCTATTCTTTCAGTCAATATTCCTAAAACTTTTCAATAGTTTCTAAAAAGAAGCCGCGCGGCGCTGCATGCGTTTATTTCTTTTTCATGAACGGCATGTGCATGGAGAATAATATGTCATCATCAAATGAGAAAAATAATCGTTATCTTTTAACTGACTGGAAACCAGAGAACCCCGGCTTTTGGGAAAATAAAGGCAAGCACATTGCGCGTAGAAACCTCTGGATATCAGTGAGTTGCCTGCTTCTTGCGTTTTGCGTTTGGATGCTGTTCAGTGCCGTAGCCGTCAATCTGAATAAAATTGGTTTTAATTTCACCACCGACCAACTGTTTTTATTAACGGCATTGCCATCTCTTTCTGGTGCAATATTGCGCGTACCCTACTCCTTTATGGTACCTATATTTGGTGGTCGTCGCTGGACCATTTTTAGCACGATTATTCTGGTTATTCCCTGCGTCTGGCTCGGATTTGCCGTGCAAAATACCGCTACTCCGTTTGGAGTATTTATACTCATTGCGCTGATGTGTGGTTTTGCTGGCGCTAACTTTGCCTCCAGCATGGGCAATATCAGCTTTTTCTTCCCCAAAGCGAAGCAAGGTAGCGCATTAGGCGTTAACGGTGGTCTCGGCAACCTCGGCGTCAGCGTGATGCAGTTGATCGCGCCACTGGTGATCTTTCTGCCCATATTTACCTTTTTGGGCGTACAGGGCGTACCGCAAGCTGACGGCTCGTTATTGTCGCTGGCCAATGCAGCATGGATATGGGTGCCGTTACTGCTGATAGCCACCGTGGCAGCGGGCATGGGAATGAACGACATTGCCAGCTCGAAGGCCTCAATTGCCTCCCAGTTACCGGTACTCAAGCGTTTTCATCTGTGGTTATTAAGTCTGCTGTATCTCGCCACCTTCGGTTCATTTATCGGTTTTTCGGCAGGCTTTGCCATGCTGGCGAAAACCCAGTTCCCCGACGTGAATATCCTGCAACTGGCGTTCTTCGGCCCCTTCATCGGCGCGCTTGCACGATCGGCGGGCGGTGTTATCTCTGACAAGTTTGGTGGTGTGCGTGTCACCTTAATTAACTTCATCTTTATGGCACTGTTCAGCGCCCTGCTGTTTCTCACTTTGCCCGGCTCGGGCGAAGGTAGCTTTATCGCGTTTTACCTGGTGTTTATGGGCTTGTTCCTGACCGCGGGTCTGGGCAGCGGTTCAACCTTCCAGATGATTGCGGTGATCTTTCGCAAAATCACAATTTATCGGGTGAAGCTGCATGGTGGTACCGAAGAACAGGCTCAGCGGGAAGCGGTAACCGATACCGCCGCCGCCCTGGGATTTATTTCCGCTATTGGCGCAGTGGGGGGCTTCTTCATTCCTAAAGCGTTTGGCTCATCGCTGGCGTTGACCGGCTCTCCGGTGGGTGCCATGAAAATATTCCTCGTGTTTTACATCGTCTGCGTGCTGGTGACCTGGTTGGTCTATGGCCGTAAATCACAAAAAAAATAACAAAATGGATACCGCAGGATCGGACATTTAGGTAGGTCGGATCAGGCCTGGAGTTCGATTCACCGTCGGCAATATTATCGAAGCAGGAGTTATGTCATGAGTAAACTGTTAGACCGCTTTCGCTACTTTAAACAAAAGGGCGATACGTTTGCCGAGGGGCACGGGCAAGTGATGCACACCAACCGGGACTGGGAAGACAGCTATCGTCAGCGCTGGCAGTTCGACAAAATTGTGCGTTCTACCCACGGCGTTAACTGTACCGGCTCATGCAGCTGGAAGATCTACGTTAAAAACGGGCTGGTGACCTGGGAAACGCAGCAAACCGACTACCCGCGTACTCGTCCTGACCTGCCAAATCATGAGCCCCGTGGCTGTCCACGCGGCGCCAGCTACTCGTGGTATCTCTATAGCGCTAACCGCCTGAAATATCCCCTGGTGCGTAAACGCTTAATCGAATTGTGGCGCGACGCCCTCTCCCGCCAGCCCGATCCGGTGCTGGCCTGGGAATCCATTATGAACGACCCGCAAAAATGCCAGAGCTACAAGCAGGTACGCGGGCGCGGTGGATTTATCCGTTCGAACTGGAAAGAGCTTAATCAGCTGATTGCTGCCGCCAACGTCTGGACGGTGAAAACCTACGGCCCGGATCGCGTGGTCGGCTTCTCCCCGATCCCGGCGATGTCGATGGTTTCCTATGCCGCCGGCACTCGCTATCTCTCGCTAATCGGCGGAACCTGTCTGAGTTTCTATGACTGGTACTGCGACTTACCGCCCGCGTCACCGATGACCTGGGGCGAGCAGACCGACGTTCCTGAATCCGCCGACTGGTATAACTCCAGCTATATCATCGCCTGGGGCTCTAACGTGCCGCAGACCCGTACCCCGGATGCGCACTTTTTCACAGAAGTACGCTACAAAGGCACCAAGACGATTGCCATTACGCCGGATTACTCGGAAGTCGCTAAACTGTGCGATCAGTGGCTGGCACCCAAACAAGGGACAGACAGCGCGCTGGCAATGGCGATGGGCCACGTCATCCTGAAAGAGTTCCACCTCGACAATCCCAGCGATTATTTCCTCAATTACTGTCGTCGCTATACCGACATGCCGATGCTGGTTTTACTGGATGCCCGCGAAGATGGCAGCTACGTGCCTGGACGCATGATGCGTGCTTCAGACCTTGTCGATGGTCTGGGAGAAAGCAACAATCCAGAGTGGAAAACGGTAGCCTTTAACAGCGCTGGCGAACTGGTTGTCCCGAACGGATCTATCGGTTTTCGCTGGGGGGAAAAAGGCAAATGGAACCTGGAACCACTGGCGGCTGGCGCTGAAACTGAACTTTCTCTTTCGCTGCTTGGTCAGCATGATGAAGTGACCGGCGTGGCATTCCCCTATTTTGGCGGCAACGAAAACCCACATTTTCGCAGTGTAAAACAAGAACCGGTGCTGATCCGTCAACTGCCGGTAAAACATCTTACCCTCGCTGACGGTAGCCGTTGCCCGGTGGTGAGCGTCTATGATCTGGTGCTGGCGAATTATGGCCTCGATCGTGGTCTGGATGACGTTCATAGCGCGCAAGATTACAGCGAAGTGAAAGCCTACACCCCGGCCTGGGGCGAGCAAATTACCGGTGTGCCACGCCGTCATATCGAACAGATCGCCCGTGAGTTTGCCGATACGGCGCACAAAACGCATGGCCGTTCGATGATCATTCTCGGGGCTGGCGTCAACCACTGGTATCACATGGATATGAACTACCGTGGGATGATTAATATCCTGGTGTTCTGTGGTTGTGTGGGACAAAGCGGCGGCGGCTGGGCGCACTATGTGGGTCAGGAGAAATTACGGCCGCAAACCGGTTGGTTGCCGCTGGCCTTTGCGCTGGACTGGAACCGACCACCGCGTCAGATGAACAGCACTTCGTTTTTCTATAACCACTCCAGCCAGTGGCGTTATGAAAAACTCACCGCGCAGGAACTCCTCTCTCCGCTGGCCGACGCGTCGAAGTTTAGCGGACATTTGATTGACTTTAACGTGCGGGCTGAAAGGATGGGCTGGCTGCCGTCTGCGCCGCAGCTTAACCTCAACCCTTTGACCGTTAAAGCAAAAGCCGAACAAGCAGGGCTATCTCCTGCGCAATACACCGCACAGGCGCTGAAGTCAGGTGATATTCGTTTTGCCTGCGAACAGCCAGATAACGGCAAAAACCATCCGCGCAACCTCTTCGTCTGGCGCTCTAACCTGCTCGGCTCCTCCGGTAAAGGGCATGAATACATGCTCAAATATTTGCTGGGTACCGAAAGCGGGATCCAGGGGGAAGCACTCGGTTCAAGCGAGGGTATTAAACCTGAAGAGGTTGAATGGCAGTCGGCGGCGATAGAGGGCAAGCTCGATCTGCTGGTCACGCTCGATTTCCGTATGTCCAGTACCTGTTTGTTCTCCGATATCGTTCTGCCAACCGCTACCTGGTATGAAAAAGACGATATGAATACCTCGGATATGCATCCGTTTATTCACCCGTTGTCTGCGGCGGTCGACCCGGCATGGGAATCGAAGAGCGACTGGGATATTTATAAAGGCATCGCCAAAGTATTTTCTGAGGTTTGCGTCGGACACCTTGGACAAGAAACGGATGTGGTATTGCAACCGCTGCAACATGACTCTCCGGCAGAGCTGGCGCAGCCGTTTGACATTCAGGACTGGCGCAAAGGCGAATGCGATCTCCTCCCGGGCAAAACGGCACCGAATATCGCCGTTGTGGAGCGTGACTACCCCGCCACCTACGAACGCTTTACTTCACTTGGCCCGCTCATGGACAAACTCGGTAACGGCGGGAAAGGTATTGCGTGGAATACCCAGGCGGAAGTCGATTTCCTCGGCAAGCTGAACTACACCAAGCGCGAAGGCCCGGCAAAAGGACGCCCGCTGATTGACACAGCGCTGGATGCCTCTGAGGTGATCCTCGCCCTGGCACCGGAAACAAACGGTCAGGTGGCGGTGAAAGCCTGGGAAGCGCTGGGGGCGATGACCGGACGCGACCATACGCACCTGGCGTTGAACAAAGAAGACGAAAAGATCCGTTTTCGCGATATCCAGGCGCAGCCGCGCAAAATCATCTCCAGCCCCACCTGGTCCGGGTTGGAAAGTGAACATGTTTCCTATAACGCAGGCTATACCAACGTCCACGAGCTGATCCCATGGCGTACTCTGTCCGGTCGCCAGCAGCTGTATCAGGATCACGCGTGGATGCGAGCGTTCGGTGAAAGTCTGGTGGCGTATCGTCCACCTATCGATACCCGCAGCGTCAGTGAAATGCGCGAGGTTCCGCCTAACGGCTTCCCGGAAAAAGCGCTCAACTTCCTGACGCCGCACCAGAAATGGGGGATCCACTCCACCTATAGCGAAAACCTGCTGATGCTGACGCTGTCGCGCGGCGGACCTATTGTCTGGATCAGCGAGACCGATGCCAAAGAGCTGGGCATTGAGGATAACGACTGGATTGAAGCCTTCAACGCCAACGGTGCGCTCACCGCGCGTGCAGTGGTGAGTCAACGCGTGCCACCGGGAATGACCATGATGTATCACGCTCAGGAGCGAATCATGAATATCCCTGGCTCAGAAGTGACCGGGATGCGCGGCGGGATCCATAACTCGGTGACCCGCGTCTGCCCGAAACCCACGCACATGATAGGTGGCTATGCGCAGCTGGCATACAGCTTCAACTATTACGGTACGGTCGGCTCTAACCGCGATGAGTTCATCATGATTAGAAAAATGAAAAATATTAACTGGCTGGATGATGAAGGTCGCGATCAGGTACAGGAGGCGAAAAAATGAAAATACGCTCACAGGTAGGCATGGTTCTTAATCTGGATAAGTGCATCGGCTGCCACACCTGCTCCGTCACCTGTAAAAACGTCTGGACCGGGCGTGAAGGGATGGAATATGCGTGGTTTAACAACGTCGAGACTAAACCGGGGATTGGCTATCCAAAAAACTGGGAAGATCAGGAAGAGTGGCAAGGCGGCTGGGTTCGCGATGTTAACGGCAAGATAAGACCGCGTCTGGGCGGTAAGATGGGCGTCATCACCAAAATTTTCGCCAACCCGGTAATCCCGCAAATCGATGATTACTATGAGCCGTTTACGTACGATTATCAGCATCTGCATAGCGCGCCGGAAAGCAAGAATCAGCCCACCGCGCGTCCGCGTTCGCTGATCGATGGTAAGCGGATGGACAAGATTATCTGGGGTCCAAACTGGGAAGAACTGCTTGGCGGCGAATTTTCAAAACGTGCCCGCGACCGTAACTTCGAGAAGATGCAAAAAGAGATGTACGGCCAGTTCGAAAACACTTTCATGATGTATTTGCCGCGACTTTGTGAACACTGCCTGAACCCAAGCTGTGTCGCCACCTGCCCGAGCGGTGCCATCTATAAGCGTGAAGAAGACGGCATTGTGCTGATCGACCAGGACAAATGTCGCGGCTGGCGCTTGTGCATCAGCGGCTGTCCGTACAAAAAAATCTACTTTAACTGGAAGAGCGGTAAGTCAGAGAAGTGCATTTTCTGCTATCCGCGTATTGAGTCTGGCCAGCCGACGGTATGTTCGGAAACCTGCGTTGGACGTATCCGTTATCTCGGCGTATTGCTGTACGACGCCGACCGCATCGAAGAAGCGGCCAGCACCGAGCATGAGACCGATCTCTATGAGCGTCAGTGCGATGTATTCCTCAATCCGCACGATCCGGCGGTCATTGAAGAGGCGTTAAAACAAGGTATTCCGCACAACGTCATCGAAGCGGCCCAACGTTCGCCAGTCTACAAAATGGCGATGGACTGGAAACTGGCGCTGCCGCTGCACCCGGAATATCGCACCCTGCCGATGGTCTGGTATGTACCGCCATTGTCACCGATTCAGTCGGTCGCCGACGCGGGCGGACTGCCGCACAATGGCAACATTTTGCCGGCGGTTGAGTCGCTGCGAATTCCGGTTCAGTACCTCGCCAACATGCTCAGTGCGGGTGATACCGGTCCGGTGCTGCGCGCGCTGAAACGTATGATGGCCATGCGCCACTATATGCGTGCGCAAACAGTGGAAGGCGTGACGGACACCCGCGCGATTGAGGAAGTAGGTTTGACCGTTGAGCAGGTTGAAGAGATGTATCGCTATCTGGCCATCGCCAACTATGAAGACCGCTTCGTGATCCCAACCAGCCACCGTGAAATGGCGCGCGACGCCTTCCCGGAGAAAAACGGCTGTGGATTTACCTTCGGTGACGGCTGCCATGGTTCAGATACCAAATTCAATCTGTTTAACAGCAGTCGTATTGATGCCATCGACATCACCGAAGTGCGCGATAAAGCGGAGGGTGAATAATGCAAATCCTGAAGGTTATCGGCCTGCTGATGGAATATCCCGACGAGCTGCTGTGGGAGTGTAAAGACGACGCGCTGGCGCTTGTGGCCAGCGATGCCCCCATGCTTACCGAATTTAGCCAGGGATTGCTCAATGCGCCACTGCTGGATAAACAAGCGGAATGGTGCGAAATCTTTGACCGGGGCCGGGCCACCTCTCTGCTGCTGTTTGAGCATGTGCACGCCGAGTCCCGTGACCGTGGTCAGGCGATGGTTGATCTGTTGGCGCAGTACGAAAAGGTCGGGCTACAGCTCGACTGCCGCGAACTGCCGGATCATCTGCCGCTGTATCTGGAGTATTTGAGCGTGTTGCCGGAGGACCAGGCCAAAGAAGGACTGCAGAACGTTGCACCGATTCTGGCTCTGCTGGGCGGGCGCTTAAAACAGCGCGATACGCCATGGTATCAACTGTTTGACGCCCTGCTGCTGCTTGCCGGAAGTCCTCTATCAAGTGACAGTGTCACTAAGCAGGTTGGTGCTGAAACCCGCGATGATACCCGTCAGGCGCTGGATGCGGTGTGGGAAGAGGAACAGGTGAAGTTTATCGAGGATAACGCCACCGCCTGCGACAGTTCACCGTTACAAAACTATCAACGACGCTTTAGCCAGGACGTGGCGCCGCAGTATGTCGACGTCAGCGCGGGAGGCCCGAAATGATACAGTACCTGAACGTCTTTTTTTACGATATCTACCCGTACCTGTGCGGTACGGTGTTTATCCTCGGCAGTTGGCTACGCTATGACTACGGGCAATACACCTGGCGCGCCTCTTCCAGCCAGATGCTGGACAAACGCGGCATGGTGCTGTGGTCAAACCTGTTCCACATCGGCATTCTGGGGATCTTTTTCGGTCACCTGTTCGGCATGCTAACGCCGCACTGGATGTATGCCTGGTTCCTGCCGATTGCGGTGAAACAACAGATGGCGATGATTGCCGGTGGGCTTTGTGGCGTACTGACGCTGGTTGGTGGCGCAGGTTTGCTGGTGCGGCGTCTGACCAACCCGCGCATTCGTGCAACGTCTTCCACCGCTGATATTCTGATCCTTTGCGTTCTGCTGATTCAGTGTATCCTCGGCTTAACCACCATCCCGTTCTCCGCACAGCATCCTGACGGCAGTGAAATGCTGAAACTGGTTGGTTGGGCGCAGTCAGTGGTGACCTTCCAGGGCGGCGCATCTGCACATCTGGATGGCGTGGCGTTGATTTTCCGTGTGCACCTGGTTCTGGGGATGACTATCTTCCTGCTATTCCCGTTCACCCGTCTGGTCCACGTATGGAGTGCGCCGTTTGAGTACTTCACTCGCCGCTATCAGATAGTGCGTTCCCGCCGATAATTGAACTCTGATGCCCGGTAGCGCTTGCGCTTACCGGGCCTGCATCGCTATCCCGCTTTTTGTACGTTATGATGCTTCTCCATTTCAGGGAGAACACTAATGAAACCACAGGTTTACCACGTCGATGCCTTTACCCCGGTCCCTTTTCGCGGCAACTCAGCAGGTGTGGTTTTACATGCTGATGGACTGAGTGACGCGCAGATGCAGCTCATCGCTCGCGAGCTGCGTCATTCAGAAACCGCATTTCTGCTGACCAGTAACGACAGCGATGTTCGCATCCGCTATTTCACCCCGACGGTCGAAGTTCCTATCTGTGGGCATGCTACCGTCGCCGCGCATTATGTGCGGGCTAAGGTGCTGGGTCTGGGCAACTGCACGGTCTGGCAAACCTCGCTGGCCGGACGTCATCGGGTGGATATTGACGCTACCGGGAATGACTATCGCATTAGCCTTGAGCAAGGTGAACCGGGTTTTGAACCTCCGCTGGAGGGCGCTGTTCGTACTGCGATTCTCGGTGCGCTGCACCTGAGCGAAGACGATATGCTGGCAGGCTTACCCATTCAGGTTGCCACGACCGGACATTCGAAAGTGATGATTCCACTGAAACCCGAGGTGGACCTTGACGCCCTTTCCCCTGATTTACCGGCTTTGACCGCCCTCAGCCAGCAAATTGGCTGTAACGGCTTTTTCCCTTTTCAAATCCGCGAGGGCGAAAACGCCACTGATGGCCGCATGTTTTCACCTGCTATTGGTATTGTGGAAGACCCGGTTACCGGCAATGCCAACGGTCCAATGGGCGCGTGGCTGGTCCACCATGGGCTGATGGCGCATGATGGGAAAACGTTACGTGTTCAGGGGCATCAGGGCCGTGCGCTCGGGCGCGACGGGATTGTTGATGTGACGGTGACTATCCGTGAAAACCAGCCGGAAAAAGTCACCATTACCGGTTCGGCGGTGATCCTGTTTCACGCAGAATGGGCGATAGATTTTTAATTGTTCCCGAAGGCCGGATAAGGCGATGACGCCGTATCCGGCATGACTTCCGATGCCCCTATTTCCCCGCCTCCGGATGCGTATCAAACGCCGCCATGACCGTCGCCAGCTCATCTTCGGTAAACCCATGCTTCACGTCATCCACACCCAGTCCAAATCGTTCTTGCAACAACGCATACAAACTGGCGACATCAGGCAAATTAATCTGCTCTACCGCATGTCCATCCTGATAATGGGTAAAGTGAAAATTGGTTAACGTTAATTTCCCGCCGTCGGGCAGATGACGGCACATCAGCAGATGATGGCGAAAATGTGATTGCGGCCAGTGTGCGGACCAGAAGTTGCCCATCAGATAATCGCTCTGATGCTGCACGACCAGATCGAAACGATACATTGACTGCCAGTGTTCGTGATGACGGAACTGGAGGATCCAATCTTCACCTTCCTGAATCAGCCGATATTCGCCGTGTGGCGTCTTCTGCTCAGTGTTGGCCTGCAGACGAATTGGTGCTGTCAGCGTTTGCCCGCCAAAGCCAACGTCGGCGATCCACTGTTCACCCTGTAATTCAATCAGCAACAAACGATGCGTGCGCGGCGGCAGACTTGACGGATTTGCCAGTACCACGCGACCGAGAAGGCTACGTACGTTAAAACCGATTTCGCGTAACGCGCGCTCAAACACGCCATTCTGTTCAAAGCAATAACCGCCACGACGCGCCGTTACCAGCTTCTCTTCCAGCGACAAATCGTCAAGCTGCATCTCTCTTGGCAATAATACGTCCAGGTTTTCAAAGGGAATTGCGCTGTTGTGCAGTAGATGTAGCGCTTGCAAGGTTTCAAGGTTGACGTTGGCCGAACCTGACCAGCCAATACGGGCAAAATAAGCGGTTAAAAAAGGCGTCATACGGAGTTCCTGTTCGATTAATGCAGTACTTATAACGTATTTTTCGTTTTACGCTGTCGATTTTGTGCGTTGTTAATTCCTGTGAGGCGACAAAATCGCTAATACCGTTAATATCTATGTTTATTGTGGTGTGTTATCTCTCAGCCAAGGAGCATCCATGAGCCATTTTCGTCCGATCGAATTAAAACATGCCAGCCGGCTACTCAATCATGGCCCAACGATATTGATAACCAGCCGGGATGAGCATACCGAGCGGCGAAATGTGATGGCTGCGGCATGGTCAATGCCCGTGGAATTTGAGCCGCCGCGGGTAGCAATTGTTGTTGATAAGACCGCCTGGTCGCGGGATCTCATTGAACGTAGCGGTAAATTCGGCATCGTTATTCCGGGTATCGCCGCCGTCAACTGGACCTGGGCCGTAGGCAGCGTTTCCGGTCGCGTGGAAGATAAATTCAACTGTTACGGCATTCCCGTGGTGCAAGGACCCGTGCTAGGTTTACCGCTGATAGAAGCGAAATGTCTGGCCTGGATGGAGTGTCGCCTGTTGCCAGCCACGGCGGCGCAGGAAAAATATGACACTCTGTTTGGGGAAGTGGTCTCCGCTGCCGCTGATGAGCGAGCCTTCGTGGAAGGACGCTGGCAGTTTGATGATGGCAAGCTCAATACTCTGCATCACCTTGGGGCAGGAACGTTTATCTCCAGCGGGAAACGCATTATCGCAGGTGAATGATAGTATGCTAACGGATGGCAGTTCTGCTCTGTCATCCGCAACTGTTTTCTTAAAACTTCTGAAAAACCAGTTAGATAAATTACTCTGCCTTCCTTGCCTAATCATTCATGTGAATTATAGTTAATCTTGCACTAACTCAAATACCTAATCAAAACGCTATCCGTCAAAGCAGCATCCCCAACTGTACTTTTGAAGTGTCAGAGAGGTTTTACGATGCAACTTAATAGAATCGCACAAAGTTTTATACTTGCTGGGTTACTCACATCGTTTTCTGTTCCCCTTATGGCGGCTGAAGCCCCCAAAGACGCTACAGCCGCCACGCAACAAGCCAACAACGCGCTTTACAATCAACTGCCCTTCTCCGATAACACCGACTTTACCGACGCCCACAAAGGCTTTATCGCCCCACTCCCGCAGGACGTGATCAAGGGCGAGCAGGGAAATGTTATCTGGAATCCGCAGCAGTACGCGTTCATCAAAGAAGGCGATAAAGCCCCGGATACGGTAAACCCGAGCCTGTGGCGTCAATCTCAGTTGATCAACATCAGCGGGCTGTTTGAAGTAACGGATGGCGTTTACCAGATTCGTAACCTCGATCTGTCAAACATGACCATTATTGAAGGTAAAGAAGGCATCACCGTTGTTGACCCGCTGGTCTCGGCAGAAACGGCCAAAGTCGGGATGGATCTTTACTTTAAAAACCGCGGTCAAAAACCAGTTGTTGCGGTGATTTATACCCACAGCCACGTTGACCATTACGGCGGCGTACGCGGCGTTGTCGATGAAGCCGACGTTAAAGCGGGAAAAGTGAAAGTTTATGCGCCAGCCGGCTTTATGGAAGCCGCGGTCGCTGAGAATATCATGGCCGGTAACGTCATGAGCCGCCGCGCGAGCTACATGTACGGCAACCTGTTAAAACCTGATGCCAAAGGCCAGGTCGGCGCGGGACTGGGAACCACGACCTCCGCGGGAACCGTTACCCTGATTGCGCCAACAAATATCATTGAGAAAGATGGACAAAAAGAGGTCATCGACGGCCTGACCTATGACTTCATGCTGGCCCCGGGTTCCGAAGCACCATCGGAAATGCTGTGGTACATCGAAGAGAAGAAACTGATTGAATCCGCAGAAGATGTTACCCACACCCTGCACAACACCTACTCCCTGCGCGGAGCCAAAATTCGTGAGCCGCTGCCGTGGTCCAAATACATCAACGAAGCGATTGTGCGCTGGGGTGATAAAGCCGAAGTGCTGATGGCGCAGCACCATTGGCCAACCTGGGGTAATGATAAGGTGGTCAGCCTGCTGAAAAGTCAGCGCGATCTGTATCGTTACATCAACGACCAGACGCTACGCATGGCTAACGAAGGTCTGACCCGCGATGAAATCGCTGCCAACTTTAAGCTGCCGGACTCACTGGCACATACCTGGGCTAACCGCGGTTACTATGGCTCCGTGAGCCATGACGTAAAAGCGACGTATGTGCTCTATCTCGGCTGGTTTGACGGCAACCCGGCAACGCTGGATGAGCTGCCGCCGGAAGAATCTGCGAAGAAATTTGTCGACTACATGGGCGGTGCGGACGCCATTTTGCAGAAAGCTAAAGCCGACTATGACCAGGGCAACTACCGCTGGGTGGCACAGGTGGTAAGCAAAGTCGTGTTTGCCGATCCAAATAACCAGGCCGCACGTAATCTGGAAGCAGATGCGCTTGAGCAACTGGGTTATCAGGCTGAATCCGGCCCGTGGCGTAACTTCTACCTGACCGGCGCGCAAGAGCTGCGTAACGGCGTGGTCAAAGGCCCAACCCCGAATACCGCCAGCCCGGATACCGTTCGTGCTATGACGCCGGAAATGTTCTTCGATTATCTGGCAGTGCATATTAACGGACAAAAAGCGGGTGATGCGAAGTCGGTGTTTAACATCGATCTTGGCAGTGATGGCGGTAAATATAAGCTTGAGCTGGAGAATGGCGTCCTGAACCATACCGCCAATGCCGAAGCGAAAGATGCCGATGCTACGATCACGCTTAATCGCGATACGCTGAACAAAATCATCCTCAAGGAAGTGACGCTGAAACAGGCACAAGACAGCGGTGACGTGAAGATAACCGGTGACGGCGCCAAGCTTGATGCCATGCTCGGCTATATGGATAAATTCGAATTCTGGTTCAACATCGTTACGCCATAAGCACAACGAAAACGGGCGGAAATCCGCCCGTTTTTTCTTACATACTGTAGCCAGGTTTTTTAATTAATCTCGCCATCTGCGGCACAATTTCCTTATCCCACACGGCCTGCCACGCCTCTGGCTCAACTTCATTGAGCGCCACGCTGACTGAACTGTCTTTGCTTTGCAAATGACGAATAATAACCTCGGTAATATCCGCCGCCAGGGCGGTTTTCTGTTCGTCGGTAAGAGAGCGAGGAAAACATTTAATATCAACGTGCGGCATAGCAGATTCCTTATTGTTTTGGGTTGCAGGTAACTTATGCGGACTCTCGTTCTACCAGATGAAAACCGACATCAATAATATCGTCTTCACGCGGAATTTGTTCGATACGATCGGCAAGCAGTGAGGCAGCACGTTGCCCGATGGCCCGTCTGTCGACGCTGACGGTGGTGATGGCGGGCCGATTGCTGGCAGCAAAATCCAGATCGCCAAAACCGATTACCGCCAACTCTTGCGGCACGCGTATACCGCGACTTTCGGCCTCCATGATCGCCCCCTGGGCTAGCGTATCAGAGCTACAGACAATGACATCAAACTCGCGCTCCGCCAATAGCTGCGTTAATCCAGTGCGTCCCAATGCCAGAGAGGCCGGTAGCGGGACGTCCACCTGTGCGTCAGCCGCAATACCATGACGACTCAACGCATCGCACAGTCCTTGTTTACGCTGGCCTGCCCGGCGATCGGCAGTCCATAACAACCCCGGACGTCGATAGCCTTTATTCAGCAGATAGTCTGCCACCGCTTGCCCGACCTTTTCATGCGAAAAACCGACCAGCATATCGATGGGTGTTGGGGTTAAATCCCAGATTTCCACGACCGGGATGGCCGCATTAAGAATCACTTTTTTCAGCTCAGCGGTATGATGAATACCGGTGAGTACTACACCATCCGGGCGACGAGAAAGCAGCGTCGCCACCAGCTCTGCCTCAGTTTGCGGTGTATAACCCGACACGCAAAGCAAAATGTGGTATCCGCGTTCTGCCAGTTCATCACTTAATGACTGGATGGTATCGACAAACATATTGTTGTTAATTTGCGGAATAACCACGGCGATAAGCTTGCTGCGACGCGACGCCAGTCCCCCAGCCAGTGCGTTGGGAATATAGCCGGTGGCGCGCACCGCCTGCATCACTTTTTCAACCGTTTTCGGGCGCACCAGCTGCGGGGTATTCAACGCCCTGCTCACCGTCATGGGTGACAATCCCGCGGTACGGGCAACATCTTCCAGCGTGGGAGCGCGCGGTGGTTTGGGATTTTTCACTGTCGATGCCCTTGTCAAAAATCGCTGATTTATCCTGGCATTATTCATCATGATTTTGGCTATTGCCAGCGTTGCTCAGTGATAACGCAGGGAAAACAGCAGCTTAGTTAATTATCGCCACTCAAAATGATAGCGCAATCACAATGATTTGTGCATTTCTCCATAAAGTACTGGAATGTGACGTCGTTTATAATTTACCACCCTTCTCTCTCTGAATTTGTGAGCAATTGTTCAAATCGCAGTCAATTCGCTGGCACAGTGATTGCGCTAACATTAAAAATGATAGCGCAATCATTTGTTATCACCAGGAGAGAACAATATGTCTTTAAGTGCCAATTCCGATGCCGTGACCTATGCCAAATCGGCTAACGCTAAAACCGCAGCAGAAACCGGTGACCGTATTGAATGGGTAAAACTGTCTCTGGCTTTCCTTCCTCTGGCAACACCCGTGAGCGATGCCAAAGTGCTCACCGGTCGCCAGAAACCGCTAACTGAAGTCGCCATAATCATCGCCGAGATCCGCAGCCGCGACGGGTTTGAAGGCGTGGGATTTAGTTACTCCAAGCGGGCTGGCGGCCAGGGAATCTATGCGCATGCCAAAGAAATTGCCGATAACCTGTTAGGCGAAGATCCAAACGATATTGACAAGATCTACACCAAGCTGCTGTGGGCTGGCGCTTCCGTGGGGCGCAGCGGCATGGCGGTACAAGCCATCTCCCCTATCGATATCGCATTATGGGATATGAAAGCCAAGCGTGCAGGATTGCCGCTGGCAAAACTGCTTGGCGCGCATCGGGACTCCGTGCAGTGCTACAACACCTCCGGCGGATTCCTGCATACGCCGCTGGATCAGGTGCTAAAAAACGTGGTTATTTCCCGTGAAAACGGCATTGGTGGTATCAAACTCAAGGTTGGTCAGCCAAACTGCGCCGAGGATATTCGCCGCTTAACCGCGGTGCGTGAAGCGCTGGGGGATGACTTCCCGCTAATGGTCGATGCCAATCAGCAGTGGGATCGGGAAACCGCCATCCGTATGGGACGTAAAATGGAGCAGTTTAATCTAATCTGGATTGAAGAGCCGCTGGACGCCTACGATGTTGAGGGCCACGCCCAACTGGCCGCCGCGCTTGATACCCCGATTGCCACCGGTGAAATGCTGACCAGCTTCCGCGAGCATGAACAGCTGATCCTCGGCAATGCCAGCGATTTTGTGCAGCCCGATGCACCGCGTGTGGGAGGGATTTCACCGTTCCTGAAAATTATGGACCTGGCGGCTAAACATGGTCGCAAGTTGGCTCCGCACTTCGCTATGGAAGTTCACCTGCATCTGTCCGCTGCTTATCCGCTTGAGCCATGGCTGGAGCATTTCGAATGGCTGAACCCGTTATTTAACGAACAACTTGAGCTGCGCGATGGCCGGATGTGGGTTTCCGATCGTCACGGTCTGGGCTTCAGCATCAGCGAGCAGGCGCGCCGCTGGACGCAATTAACCTGCGAGTTTGGCAAACGTCCTTAATTAATTTGGCGGGTAAGCAATACCCGCCATCCTCCCCTACAAAAACGCTCTCAACCTTATGAAAGGAGTGGGTGATGAACACAATAATAAAGCGTACAAAAGTGCGTTACGGCATTCTGATTTTTCTGTTTCTTGCGACCGTATTTAATTACGCCGATCGCGCGACGTTATCCGTCGTGGCGCCGATTATGAGCAAAGAATTAGGTTTTGATCCTGAAGCAATGGGGCTGGCCTTTTCTGCCTTCGGTATTTCTTATGTAATTATGCAACTGCCCGGCGGCTGGCTCCTGGATCGCTATGGTTCTCGTCTGGTATACGGCTGCGCACTGATTGGCTGGTCGCTGGTAACGATGTTTCAGGGCACCATTTATCTGTACGCCAGCCCGCTTGTCGTATTGATTATCTTACGATTACTGATGGGTGCGATTGAAGCTCCGGCCTTTCCGGCCAACAGCCGATTAAGCGTGCAGTGGTTTCCTAATAACGAACGGGGCTTTGTTACCTCTGTCTATCAGGCCGCGCAATATATCTCGTTAGGGATTATTACGCCGCTAATGACGATTATTTTGCATAATCTCAGTTGGCACTTTGTGTTTTATTACATTGGGGCAATAGGCGTTATTCTTGGCATCTTCTGGTTGGTCAAAGTCAGAGACCCTATGCATCATCCAAAGGTGAACCAGCAGGAAATTGACTATATTCGGGAAGGCGGTGGTGAACCGTCGCTGGGTAATAAAAAAGAGCCACAGAAGGTTACCTTTGCGCAAATTAAAAGCGTCTGCGTCAACCGCATGATGATTGGCGTATATATCGGACAGTTCTGCGTGACATCAATTACCTGGTTCTTCCTGACCTGGTTCCCTACTTATCTGTATCAGGCGAAAGGCATGTCGATCCTCAAAGTGGGGTTTGTCGCCAGTATCCCTGCCATTGCCGGTTTTATCGGTGGATTATTAGGCGGTGTTTTCTCCGACTGGCTTTTAAAGCGCGGCTACAGCCTGACGATTGCCCGTAAGCTGCCGGTTATCTGCGGAATGCTGCTTTCCTGCGTCATCGTTATCGCCAACTACACCTCGTCAGAATTTGTGGTGATCGCGGCGATGAGTCTGGCGTTTTTCGCCAAAGGTTTTGGCAATCTGGGATGGTGCGTACTTAGCGATACCTCGCCAAAAGAAGTGCTCGGTATTGCAGGTGGCGTTTTCAATATGTGCGGCAACATGGCCAGTATCATCACGCCACTGGTGATCGGCATCATTCTGGCGAATACCCAGTCTTTTGATTACGCCATTCTGTACGTCGGTTCGATGGGGCTGATTGGTCTGATTTCTTATCTGTTTATCGTGGGTCCATTGGATCGTATTACGCTGACCCCTTCTGTCGCGTAATTTAAAACTTATGGCGATAGTTCGCCCGCTGTTCCGGGATTTGCACTCCTGCGGAACAGCGTTTTTTACTCAAATAATCTTATTGTTTTTCAGTACAGTACGCAGCCGTGGGTGCTGACAAACCGCATCGGCGATAGCGCTAATATTCGGCGTGTTGTCCTGAAACCAGTCATGCCCTGGTCCCCAGGTACGCATAACGGCAATGTAAATGTCCAGCAGTGTTAGCTGATCCCCGAATGCGTACGGTTCGGCGATTAGCTGGTTGTTCAGCCACATATAGAGGGATTTACGGTACTCAATACAGTTCTTTTTCAACTGCGCCGGGGCGTCCGGTACCCATCGGTCAGGATAATCGGCATAGGTAAACGTGGGATAGACATTTGCCACCAACCATATCAGCAGACGCTGAAACTGCTGGCGTTCGGCGTGTCCAACGGGTGGTGAAAGTTCGGGGCGACGATCGAGGATCATCAGCGCGATCGCCGCCGTTTCCGTCAACACGCTGCCATTTTCCAGTACCAGCGTGGGCACCTGGCATAGCGGATTCATTGTTTTAAGCAACTCCCGCGAAGGACCATCGCTGTCAAAACCGTCCACATCAATAAAGCTGTAAGGGATCTCCGCCAGTGTGAGCATCACTTCACTGATGGCCGATCCCCAGCCCGGTACCCCATAGACCTTAATCATGCTGCAACCCCCAACGTTAAAACACTAAGTGTAGAGCAGCATTCAACAACCTATGCAGGCATGATTATTACTTTCATAATAACAATGGTCGAATACCGGGAGAGAATAAGCAATGCGTTCCAGTATGTTTGAATACATGAACATTTTTGTACAGGTTGTTGAGCAAGGTGGATTTGCCAGAGCCGCAGATGTGTTACACCTGCACCGCCCTGCGGTGACCAAAGCTATCCAACATCTTGAAGACGATCTGGGGGCAAAGTTGCTTAACCGCACGACTCGTAAAGTGAGTCTGACAGAAGAAGGTGATGCCTTTTACCAACGCACAAAAATCCTGCTCAGTGACGTTGATGACATCATGGCTTCTTTTTCACCTGCCCGCCCGCCACGCGGAAAACTCAGGGTTAATGCCCCTCTGTCGCTGGCGCACTCCGTATTAGTTCCTGCGCTGAAAGATTTCCAGTCGCGATATCCTGACATCGAGATGGTACTCACCTCCACCGACCGTAGAATCGATATGCTTGCCGAAGGCATCGACTGCATGATCCGTATTGGCGAGCTACAAGATTCGACCTTGATCTCCAGGCGGCTTGGTGAGGTCAAAATGGTGACCTGTGCTTCACCGGATTATCTGCAAAGGCAGGGGGTGCCGCAGGTACCAGAGGATTTATCCCGACACCAGGCGCTTAACTTTTTTAGCGAGCGTCATCGCGAGGCACTGGAATGGACCTTCGTCAACAGAGGTAAAACCGAATCGTTCACCCCCGCAGGGCGGATAAGCGTTGATAACTCCGATATTCTGTTGACCGGCAGCTTATCTGGACTCGGCATTATACGTGGCGTTCATGCTGTCCTTGCGCCCTATCTTCAGTCAGGCCAGCTTGTTGAGGTGCTGGCCGATTATACCGGAGAATCAAAACCAGTTTCGGTGCTTTACCCGGACAGACGTCATCTCGCCCCTCGGGTTCGGGTATTCATTGACTGGTTATGCGAACTTTTTAGCCAACAAAAACCGCGACTTCAGGGATTATTACAAAATAAGTAATAGTGAAGTTCCGCAACAACGGTTTTTCACTCTCATCTGAGTCGTTAAATTGTGCAGACCCAATACAGAACAATTTACTGAGGTCTGCTATGTCTAAGGTTGTAGTTTTTAATCAAATTGGTGGCGCTGAAGTCCTGAAGATTCAGGAGATGCAGGTTCGCGCGCCTGATGCAAATGAGGTTCAGATCCGCGTGCGGGCTATTGGTATCAACCGTGCGGAAGTTATGTACCGCACCGGACAGTATATTTACCAACCTAATTTCCCGGCGCGACTGGGTTATGAAGCTGCCGGAGTCATTGAATCAGTGGGAGACAACGTACGTGAGTTTGCACCTGGCGATTACGTTAGCGTCATCCCGGCATTCAGCTTTCATCAATATGGAATGTATGGTGAAGTCGTTAATGCCCCCGCTCACGCGGTCGTAAAGCATCCACAAAACCTGAGCTTTACCGAGGCTGCTGCCAGCTGGATGATGTATGTGACCGCTTTCGGTGCGCTGGTTGAATATGCGGATATTAAGCCCGGTGATAACGTGCTGATCAATGCTGCTTCCAGCAGCGTCGGACTGGCGGCAATTCAGATTGCTAACATGAGGGGAGCAAAACCGATTGCGATGACACGGACCAGTGAGAAACGTGATCAGTTGCTGCAACTGGGCGCGGCAGAGGTTATTGCAAGCCAGGAGCAGGATCTGGTGGCCGAGATTCAGCGGATTACTGAGGGTAAAGGAACCCGCGTGGTGTTCGATCCGGTCGGTGGCCCAGCGGTGGCAAAAATTGCCCAAGTGATGCCAGCCGGTGGGATCTTTTTCCAGTATGGTTCGCTTGATTCACGTGACCTTTCTATCCCGGTCATTGAGATACTTGGTCGCCATCTGACCTTCCGCGGCTATGAGATTTTCGAAATCACCACGGACGCAGAAAAACTTGCGCGGGCGAAACGGTTTATCTTTGAAGGATTGCAGTCTGGCCAGCTCAAGCCGCTGATTGATAAAACCTTTGCCTTTGATGATATCGTCGAGGCACATCAATACATGGAAGCCAACGGCCAGGTAGGCAAAATCGTCGTCACTCTGTAACCTCTGTGCGGCACAGCCTTGTGCCGCAATGTGTCTCAAAGCACTTTCGACAAAAACTGCTGAGTGCGCGTGTGGCGTGGATGATTCAGCACTTGCTCGCTGCTGCCCTGCTCGATGATTTTGCCATCGACCATAAACACCACCTGATCCGCCACTTCCCGGGCGAAGCCAATCTCATGCGTTACCACAACCAGCGTGGTTCCCGACTTCGCCAGCGCTTTAATGACATCCAGTACTTCACCGACCAGTTCAGGATCCAGTGCAGATGTAGGCTCATCAAACAGCATGACGCGCGGATTTAACGCCAGCGCACGGGCAATAGCGATACGCTGCTGCTGACCTCCGGATAAGTGGCGCGACCAGGCATCGGCTTTATTCCGTAACCCTACCGCATCAAGCAGAGTTAATGCCCGCTCGGTGGCGGTTTTACGCGTTGCCAGTCCGTGCGCAATGGGCGCTTCAATCAGATTCTCCAGAACCGTTAAGTGCGGGAACAGATTAAAGTTCTGGAACACATAGCCGACGTTAACACGCTGGCGCAAAATTTCCGCCTCTTTCAGCTCATATAGCTTGTCTCCCTGCCGACGATAGCCAATGTAATCGCCATCGATTTGAATAAACCCCTCATCGACGCGTTCCAGATGGTTGATGGTCCGCAAGAGTGTGGATTTCCCTGAACCGGACGGGCCAAGAATAACCGTTACCGTACCGGGAGGGATCTCCAGCGACACATTATCCAGCGCTTTGTGGCGACCAAAGTATTTGCTAACGCCGGTAATAGAAATATGGCCTTCAGGCGAGCGGGACATGGACGGCCTCCTGCTGTGGACGTTGACGACTGCGTTTTTCTGCACGACTCATCCGGGCAGTATTAATGGCTGAACGTCGTTCGCTGCGTGCCAGCGCACGTTCGACCAGGTGCTGAATTAGCGACAAAACGCTGGTGATCACCAGATACCACACCGCACCCACCATCAGCAGCGGGATCACTTCCTGCGTGCGGTTGTAGATCATCTGGATGGTGTAGAACAGCTCCGGCATTGCCAGCACATATACCATCGCCGTCCCTTTCGCCAGGCTGATGATTTCATTGAATCCAGCAGGCAAAATGGTACGCAGCGCCTGCGGCAGAATAATCCGCAGCGTACGTCGCCCTGCTGGTAAGCCCAGTGCTGCCGCTGCCTCATACTGACCGTGATCGACCCCTAAAAATCCACCCCGAATAATTTCAGCGGTATAGGCGCTTTGCACCAGCGTCAGGCCAACCACCGCAGTGGAAAACTGACCGAGTACATTGATGGTCTCAAAACTTCCCCACTGAATGGGAGTGAACGGAATACCAATCGTCAACGTGTCGTACAGATAGGAGAAGTTGTACAAAACGATCAGCACCACAATCAGCGGTAACGAACGAAACAGCCAGATGTATCCCCATGCCAGACCGTTCAACAGCCAGGAAGATGAAAGCCGCGCCAACGCCAGCAGACCGCCGATGACAATACTCAACAGCGTCCCGATCAGCGTCAGTAACAGCGTTTGCCCGAGGCCGGACAAGATAACCGGATCAAAGAACCAGCGGGCAAACACGCTCCATTCCCAGCGCGGATTAAACGCCACGGACTGGAGAATTACCGCAAGGGCAAATAAGGCAATGACCGCGCCTACGGTACGCATGGGATAACGTGCCGGTACGACTCTAATGCTATCTGTCGTTTTCATTTTCTCTCCTCAGGCGATTCTGGCCTGACCGGCAATAGTCAGCAGTTTGGTAAAGCGCAGTCGTCCATCAAACGGCGGCAGGCTGTACTCTTCGGGATCGCGCGTCGTATCAAATTGCGGATCGTAGCCCTGGCTTAAATAAAGTCTGACGGCCTCCGGCTGGCGAAATCCCGTGGTCAGATAAATCCGGCTGTAGCCTGCGAGCAGCGCTCTACGTTCCAGTTCCTGCACCACGCGCGCCGCCAGCCCCTGCTGACGCAGGCTGCTTTTTGTCCAGATACGCTTAATCTCGGCGGTGTCCTTGTCGTAAGGTTTGTAAGCCCCGGTGGCGATAATTTCGCCGCGGCGCTCCAGTACCACAAAAAGTCCCTGCGGCGCCAGATACCATTCGGTCAGTTCCACTTCAGCGTCGCGAGAAAAGTAATCGCCATAGCGGGCGGCATATTCACCGAACAGACCGTTCAAAATGGGCTGCAGCTCGCTGGCTTCCGGAGAGAGCACGCGAAATTGATCGCTCACGATGACCTCCTTAGTCGCCTAAACCGGCCGGGTTGATTTCAGATTGTGGAATGCGTTCCACCCCTTCTCCCCAGCGATTCAGCACCTTGTCATAGTCGCCGTTGCCAATCACGCCGTTGAGGGCGGTTTGTACCGGCAGAACCAGACCGCTGTCTTTTTTCAGCGTCACAGCGATATGTGCCGCTTTTGGCCAACCGCCATCAACGCTACCCACTAATTGCGTTTTACCGTTGAGTGCAGCTTTCCACGCGCCGATTACATTAGGACCGAAGTAAGCATCGGCGCGGCCTGACTGTAGGGCCAGGGTTTGCGCGGCATCATCTTTGGTATATACCGGCGTAAACGGCTGTAACCCTTTCTTCACGTTCTCATCGTTCCAGGCCAACAGAATGGCTTCCTGGTTAGTCCCCGAACCGACGATAATGCGTAGTCCTGCGATATCTTCCGCCTGCTCGATTTTCTTCAGCTTGCTACCGGTTTTGACATAAAAGCCAAGAGAGTCCTTCCGATACGTCGCGAAATCGAATTTTTCTTTGCGTGCTTTGGTGACGGTAATATTGCTGATCGCGGCATCGTATTTGCCGGAAGTGACGCCCAGCGGCCAGTCTTCCCATGACGTAGGTACAACGTTGAGTTCCAGCCCCAAACTGTCAGCCACCAGACGCGCGATATCCGCCTCGCTGCCGATCAGCGTTTTATTGTCATCGGCAAATACGGTCAGCGGCGGCTGGCTGAGCCCGGCAATCGCCACTGTGAATTTACCCGGTACGGCCAGGTGCAGGTTTGCGGGCAACTGCGCAATCGCCTGCGGATTCTTAGCTGTATTGATCGGCGCTTTATTGGCTTCCAGGCTTACGCCGGTGCCGTTAATCGTCACCTCATTTGCCCAAACGGTCGCGCTTAAAGCCAGTGACAGCGCGAGAAATACTGATTTTTTCTGCATAGCGTTTTTCTCTTATTGTGTGAATTGATTTGCAGGTGTCGCTAATCCCAGGCTTGCGCGCAGGGTCGTACCGGGATATTCATGGCGGAACAGGCCGCGCGCCTGAAGCACGGGGACAACCTGTTCGACAAAACGCGGGAAGGTATCCGGCGTTCCGCCCTGGATGATAAAACCGTCTGCGGCTTTTTCGTCGAACCACTGCTGCAAGCCGTCGGCAACCTGTTGTGGCGTGCCGCTGAAACGCGGACGTGGACTGGCCGCTTCCAGAGCAACCTGACGAAGTGTTAAACCTCGCTCGCGTGCGTTGCGTTTGATCTCATCAGTCGTACTGCGAAAGCTGTTTTGTCCGAGAGAGCCCAGATCCGGGAATGGTGCGTCCAGCGGATATTGGGCAAAATCATGATGTTCAAAGTAGCGGCCAAGATAGTTCAGCGCGTCAGTAACGGAGACCAGCGCAGCGGTAGTCTGATACTGCTGCTCAACGTCTTCTGCGCTGTCGCCAACAATAACGCTGACGCCCTGGAATACATGCAGTTGTTCAGGATGTCGTCCGGCGACTTCCAACTGGCTTTTTACATCCTGATAGAACGCTTTAGCCTCTGCCAGCGACTCCTGATGGGTAAAAATGGCATCAGCATGCTGCGCCGCTAATTTTTTACCATCTGCTGAAGCGCCCGCTTGAAATATAATCGGACGACCTTGTGGTGTACGCCCAATATTTAAGGGCCCGGCAACCTGGAAATAATCTCCATGATGATTAAGCGTATGCAGTTTTTGCGGATTAAAAAATTCCCCACTTGTTTTATTACGGGTAAAAGCATCGTCTTCCCAGGAATCCCACAGTCCTTTCACTACCTGTAAATATTCATCAGCAATACGATAACGCTGGGCATGCTCTGGATGCTGAGCGCGAGAATAGTTTTTTGCCGAACCTTCCAGAGGCGACGTCACCACGTTCCAACCCGCGCGCCCCTGGCTGAGATGGTCCAAGCTAGCGAACTGCCGTGCGGTCGTAAACGGCTCGCTGTATGATGTGGACACCGTGCCAACCAGCCCCAGATTCTGGGTGATACTGGCCAGAGCGGATAATACTGTCAGCGGCTCAAAACGATTTAAAAAGTGTGGGATTGATTTTTCATTAATATACAGACCATCGGCGACAAAAATAAAATCCAGCTTCCCTTTTTCCGCAATAAGCGCCGTCTCTTTGACAAAATCAAAATTAATACTGGCATCAGCCTGAGCCGCCGGATGGCGCCATGCGGACATATTTCCAGATGCGCCATGTAGAATAGTGCCGAGCCGTAGTTGCCGATTTCCAGCCATAATAACCCCTACCCAACAGGTAAACTTAAAGGTGTGCGAATGCCGTTTTTGCTAACTGCGCAAAGTAGTGCGCGGCAGGTTCAATTAAACGCTCGTCCGGATTAAATCCCGGGTGATGTAATCCGTATTCACTGGCGCTGCCAATACTGACAAATGCGCCAGGTGTATTTTGCAGGTAGACGGCAAAATCCTCCCCGCCCATATGCAGGTCGGCATGGTGGGTGGTATAGCCTGACTGTTTCGCCACCGCGGTGGCAATATCGGCCCAACGATCATCATTTACCAATGCGGTTGGTCCCGCATGCCAGATTACGTCGATTTGTGCGCCAAAGGCGTGGGCAAATCCGGCGGCGATGTCATTAACGCGGGCCTTAACCTGCTGCTGCACCTGGGTTCGGTGCGTTCTGAGTGTCCCTTCCAGCTCAACGGACTCCGGCAGTACGTTCCATGTGTTTCCTCCCTGAATACGGGTCACGCTGAGCACCACCGAATCCAGCGTGTTTATGTCGCGGCTGGCAACGCTTTGCAGCACCGTTACCAACTGGCTGGCGAGCAGGATGGCATCTTTACCTTCATGCGGACGCGCCGCATGTGCGCCCTTGCCATTTATGCGCAGCACGAAGCGATCGACATTGGCATAAAATGCGCCGCCGCGTGTGGCAAATTCGCCCACTGGCAAACCGGGCTCATTGTGCATACCGAAAATAGCCGCTACGTTTTGCAGCGCACCGGCGCGGATCAACGTTTTTGCGCCGTCGAAACTCTCTTCAGCTGGCTGAAACAAAATACGTACTCGCCCCGGTAAGGTTATTTCCTGCTGTTTTAGCAGCAGTGCTGCACCAAGCATGACGCTGGTATGGACGTCATGCCCGCAGGCATGCATCACGCCCGGCGTGAGGGAGCGAAACGGAACGTCGGCACTTTCTTCTATCGGTAGCGCGTCGATATCCGCCCGCAGCGCGATGACATCTTCTCCCTGACCAATTTCCACGACCAGACCGGTTTTCAGCTCGAACGGCAGAATATCGACGTCCGCAGCGTGCAACCAGGCGTGAATGCGCGCCGTGGTTGCTTCCTCCTGCAGGGAAAGCTCCGGATGCTGATGTAGTTCACGACGCCAGTCGATAAGCGTTGAGCCGAGAGTCATCAGAGCACCTCCACGGCGTTATGGGCTTGCGCCAACAAACGCAGCGATGTCAGACGCGCATGCCCTTGCGCCACTGGCGTGTCGATAATGAACTCGTCAATGCCAAATTGCGTATGCAGAGCATTCAGCTTTGCCATCACCTCCTGAGCGGTGCCATGTAGCAACGCCTGCTCACGACGCGCGATTTTGCGTGGTGGACTGCCAGACTGAGCGGCAAACGCCAGCGCCTGTTCTTCGCTGGCTACCGTGACACGTTGACCATCTTCCAGCTCCACGCCCCAGATTTGTACGTTTTCCGCCAGTTGCGCAGCGGTGTCGTAACTGTCAGCCATAATTACCTGCACGGCGACTATCGTCGGGCGTGCACTGTGGGTCTGCCAGAAGGACAAAACGTCATGCAATAACGCTTTGTCACCATTGAGGTGCGCTGCGAAGATGAAATCCCAGTCGGATTGCGCTGCTAACTGCGCGCTTTGCACACTGGCTCCCAGTACAAACTTTTCCGGTGAAATCGGTGGAATTGGCGTTGGGAATACCGTTTCCCCGCTTTCCGTTCCGCTCAGCGCCAGCCAATCGTTAAGCAAAGAAAGCTGGTCGGCAAAACTGCCTTTTTCTTCCTGATGCAGCCCATGCTGTAACGCCTGGGTCGACAGCGGTAAGCCGCCAGGGGCTTTCCCTACGCCGAGATCGACACGTCCAGGAGCCAGCGATGCCAGAAGATTGAAGTTTTCCGCCACTTTGTACGGGCTGTAATGTTGCAGCATTACGCCGCCGGAACCTACGCGGATATGCTGGGTTTGCCCGAGGATCCAGGCTATCACCAGCTCCGGCGATGGGCTGGCCAGCTGTGCCGTATTATGGTGTTCCGCGATCCAGAAACGATGGTATCCCCACTCTTCTGCCAGTTGCGCCAGGCGCAACGTCCGGGAAAGCGCGGTCGCGGCAGTTTCACCTTCCCCGATGGGGCTTTTATCCAGAATACTCAGGCGATATGACATGTTACTAGCCTATGTTTGTTAACATGTCTTTATTATTAATTTATCAAATAGCTATACTGAAACATTTAATTCACATTTGCTCAGCTAAAAAGTAGATAACAGCCCCTGTCGCTGCCAGGGTTAAAATTTGGATCGCCCAGTACTGGTTGTAACGCTAAACAGAAAAACACCCGCAATTAATAGCCTACAAAATATAATAGGGTCGTTGGAATCACGGTAATAACATCAAAATCATTTCATGCCAGTTTTCTTTTTACGAAAAGGTTTTTTAACGCGATTTACGTTAAGTCAGTTTAAACGACTTGTCACGTTATGCGCTTGTATTAATTGTTTCACTTTTATGACACAGGATGAATGATTTACATAGGAATTTTTATTTTAACTACTTCCACAGAATTGATGATTAGTAGAGAATGCAACGTTCTTATTAAAACGGTTTAAACAGATTTTAATATCCCCCGATTTTATTGCGGGGATTTTTGTATGGATTATACATAGCACCATGGGACCTCTATGAAAAGTAACATGCCCGTTACACAAATTGAGCACGCACTTAACGATAAAGCGACGCTGCTTTCTACGACGGATAAAGAAAGTCATATTACCTACGCCAACTCCGCGTTTATTGATGCCAGCGGATTTAACGAACACCAGTTAATGGGCGAACCACATAATATTATTCGCCATCCCGATATGCCTCCCGCGGCGTTCGCCGATATGTGGTACACGCTACAGCAGGGAGACAGCTGGACGGGGATGGTGAAAAACCGTCGACAGAATGGCGACCATTACTGGGTTCGCGCCAACGTTACGCCAGTCTGGCACAATGAAAAACTCACCGGCTACATCTCGGTGCGTACCGTTCCTTCGCGCGATGAAATAACTCAAAGCGAAAGCTTATATCAAAAAATTAATAATCAGCAGCTTAAAGGGTTTCGTCTTTTTAAAGGCATTATCATTCGTCGCGGAATATTGTCATGGGCATCAATGTTTAAATGGCTGAGCATTAGCCAGCGCGTCAATTATTCTTTAGGGGTAATCGCCCTGCTCGCTGTGCTATTTCTCTTCGCTCCTGTTAATCCATTTATTCAGGCGGGAGGGTTATTGTTCTTATTTCTGACGCTTGCTATTTACCTTAAGTATCAAATTTGTCAGCCAGTTAATACGCTACTGACGCAAATGAAGAAAGTGGTATCCGGGAGAAAACCTGATAACTGTCATTTAAATCGGGTGGATGAGATCGGAATGCTGATGCGTCTGGTTAATCAGTCCGGGCTTAATCTGAATTCCCTGGTCGATGATGTCAGTACGCAAATATCCGGTATTCGCGCCATCAGTCAGCGGGTATCAAAAGAAGGTACGGCGCTGCACAAGCGTTCAGAAGAAACCTCCGCCGACCTGCAACAAACCGCTGCCGCCATTGAAGAAATTGGTAGCGCGGTACAGCAAACTGCTGAGACTGCGGCTCATACTATGACCATGGCCGATAAAACCAGCGCCAATGCGGCAGAAGGCGGCGATATTATGAAACAAACTATCGCCATGATGCAGGCGATATCGCGTGACAACGGGCAAATAGTCGACATCATTGGCGTTATCGACAGCATTGCTTTCCAGACTAATATTCTGGCGCTCAATGCCGCGGTTGAGGCCGCGCGAGCCGGGGAGTCCGGGCGTGGTTTTGCCGTTGTGGCGGCAGAGGTCCGTAATCTGGCGCAGCACTCGGCGTCTGCAGCAAAAGAGATCAAACAGCTGATTGAGAAGAACGTCGCCAACGTCAATAGCGGCGTCAAAATGGTGGAGCAAACGGAAACGCATCTCACTGGGATGATTGGCGATGTCCTGCAGATGTCGATGATGATCAAAGATATTAGTCTGGCGACGCGTGAGCAAACCCAGGCGCTGGATCTGATTAACGATTCGATTTCACGCGTTGGCACCATGACACACAATAACGCCGAGATGGTGGAGCGTGTCACCGATGCTACCGCCGATCTGACTCAACGTTCATCGCGCTTACAGCAGGCCGTTCAGGTCTTTGGCGTATCAGCATAACCTTACGGCGCTTATCGGGTGAATGTCTCGATAAGCGCACACCTCTCCACGTATTTACGCCCTTCTCTTTTATTGGCTGAATCGAGGCCACACCGCGCCAGTGCTGGCTGTACAAAAATGCTGAATTCTTGTTATCGGGGCTTTGCGGAACCGAACAATTGAATGTAGGATGCTCGGCCGGCAGTTTTCCCCCGTAACACAATGAAGGGTAAGGCTGTTTTCGCCGCAGCAGGTGCGGCAAAAAGGATTTTGTATTTTTGTCAGGTCAACAGGAAAAGTAATGAACACAAACAACACGCAAGCCGCGGAACAACATGCGGCGAAACGACGCTGGTTGAATGCCCACGAAGAGGGGTATCACAAAGCGATGGGTAATCGACAGGTACAAATGATCGCCATTGGCGGCGCAATCGGTACCGGGTTGTTTTTAGGGGCTGGCGCACGCTTGCAAATGGCGGGTCCTGCTTTGGCGCTGGTTTATCTGGTGTGCGGTATTTTTTCGTTCTTTATACTGCGTGCGCTTGGTGAACTGGTTTTACATCGCCCTTCCAGCGGCAGCTTTGTCTCCTATGCTCGCGAATTTTTAGGTGAGAAAGCCGCCTATGTGGCTGGCTGGATGTACTTCATCAACTGGGCGATGACCGGCATTGTCGATATCACCGCGGTGGCGTTGTATATGCATTACTGGGGCGCATTTGGTGATGTACCGCAGTGGGTGTTCGCCCTCGGCGCGCTGGCCATTGTCGGCACCATGAACATGATCGGCGTGAAGTGGTTCGCGGAGATGGAGTTTTGGTTTGCGCTGGTCAAAGTGCTGGCGATTGTGATTTTCCTGGTGGTGGGTACCGTCTTTTTAGGCACTGGAAAGCCGCTGGATGGTAACGCCACCGGTTTTCACCTAATCACCGACAACGGTGGATTCTTCCCACATGGTCTGCTTCCAGCGCTGGTACTGGTTCAGGGGGTAGTTTTTGCGTTTGCCTCCATTGAACTGGTGGGCACCGCTGCTGGAGAATGCAAAGATCCGCAAACCATGGTGCCAAAAGCGATCAATAGCGTTATCTGGCGTATTGGTCTGTTCTATGTGGGTTCTGTCGTTCTGCTGGTTCTGTTACTGCCGTGGAATGCCTATCAGGCGGGGCAAAGCCCGTTTGTTACCTTCTTCTCCAAACTGGGCGTGCCGTATATCGGCAGTATCATGAATATTGTGGTGCTCACCGCGGCGCTTTCCAGCCTTAACTCTGGGCTGTATTGCACCGGGCGTATTTTACGTTCCATGTCGATGGGCGGATCGGCGCCTAAATTCATGGCTAAAATGAGCCGTCAACAAGTACCCTGGGCTGGGATCCTCGCCACGTTGGTCGTCTATGTCGTCGGGGTATTTCTGAACTATCTGGTACCGTCGCAGGTGTTTGAGATCGTGTTGAACTTCGCGTCGTTGGGCATTATTGCGTCGTGGGGCTTTATCATGGTCTGTCAGATGCGTCTGCGCCGGGCCATAAAAGAAGGTAAAACGGCAGACGTCAGCTTTAAACTGCCGGGCGCTCCGTTTACCTCGTGGCTAACCCTACTGTTCCTGCTGAGCGTTCTGGTGCTGATGGCGTTTGATTATCCGAACGGCACCTATACCATCGCCTCATTACCGCTGATTGCTATCCTGCTGGTTGCAGGCTGGTTCGGCGTTCGTAAACGCGTTGCAGAAATCCACCGCACCGCGCCATAACAGCAGAAGGCCTGACAGGTTACCCCTTCAGGCCTTCTTTTTTAGTTCGCTTCAATCAACTGCGCGACGTCGTTGCTGTTAATTTCCCGCGCATTCCCATCCTGATCGGTATAGCTGGTCATTCCCGTGTCTTTATCCAGTTTTGGTTTACCCTGGGTGGTGATGGTTTGTCCGCTTTTCGTCGTCATGACGTAATCGGTGGTGCATCCTGCAAGGGTAAACAGCATTACGCCTGCACAAAGACAGATAAATGGCTTTTTCATGGTATTCCTGCGTTATTCAGTTAGCCGTTGAGGGCGTAGTGTAAGTCCCTGAAGTGGGTGAGGCTACTGGCGGGGTGTAACGAGGCGTATCGTGGGGTTTAGAGAAATGACAGGAGGGGTTTCCCCCTCCGGATGTTTTATAGCGCAATACGAATAACATCGTCCGGCTGGGTGGCTTCCTGCTCGCGGGTAGATTTCTGTTTCACGCTGACATACAGGGTTTTACCATCGGCGGAGAGCGCCAGGCTATTCGGGAACGTTGGGGTCTCGAATGTTTTGACGACTTTATAGCTTTTCGCGTCGATCACACTCACTTTACCGGCCTGGCGATGAGTCACGTAGGCTTCATTACGCGTTGGGTTGAACAACACGGCCAGGGATTCCGGCGCGGCTACTTTTGCCAGTACATTGCCATTACGGGTATCGATTACCAGCACTTCCGCCGCTTTAGAGTCGGTGACAAATGCGCGGTTGCCCGCTGTGTCCAGGCTCAGGTTGATAAAGAAATGCTCTTTCCCGTCATCCAGCAGTTTTTTGCGGCTGAGAATTTTGTTAGTGGCGGTGTCAATGGTAATGAATTCACCGTCCGCATTGGCGGTGTACAGGCGTTTAGCCTTGCTGTCGACAGCCAGAGCGGTGCTCATTTTGCCGGTATGCTGGATGGTGTTCTTCAGCTTGATCGTCTCACCGTCCACCACCCAAACCACGCTCTCTTTACCAATACCGCTAATGTATACCGTGTTGGTAGCATCATCGGCGACCAGCTCACGCGGCTGCAGCGGGCGAACGTCTTCAGAACGTTTACGCGCATCCAGCACCAGACGTCCTTTCACCGCACCCGTTTTGGCATCCATCGCCGTTACCGCGCTGTTTACCGTATTGCCGAACCACAGCGTTTGCGTGGCGTTGTTGATGGTGGCACCAAACGGTTTGAGATCGTTATGAATCACCTGGGTCACTTCGAGGGTGACCGGGTCAAGACGATAAACCACCCCGCCGGTATCCAGTTTGCGGCTCTGTGAGGTCGCCAGCCACAGCGCGTTCTCTTGCTGGCTGTACGCCATTTCATAGGCACCTTTGCCGACGGCTTTGCGCAGCAGTTCTTCTGCAGCCTGCGTAGTAAAAGATGATGCAACGAGCAGTGAACCTAACAGTAAAGAACCACGCAGACGCGGCGAAAACAGATGACGTAAAGACATGACGACTCCCTTTGATAAATTCGTTTGTTACTGCTTCACATAGCTTCAATGAGCAAAATCATGGTTTTGCCTTTTTAGGAATGAGAATAGTAATCATTATTTATCTCAATGTGGAGTGTTTATTCGCTTTCGGGTAGTAACCTTCTTATTTTCTCCATGAATACCAGATAACGACATTGGCATTTTACCAGGCCTACATTTTGTACGAAGCAGGCCTGGTTACAGGCATTCACCGTCTTCCACCTTTACGCATCAATCCTCAGCAAGACGAATCACTACCTTGCCGAAGTTTTTGCCAGTCAGCAGACCGATAAAGGTTTGTGGCGCATTTTCCAGACCGTCGGTCACCTGCTCGCGGTAGTGGATTTTGCCCTCTTTAACCCAGCGCCCCATCTCCCGCTGAAACTCATGAATACGGTGTCCATAATCCTGACCAATGATAAAACCCTGCATGCGGATACGCTTTTTCAGCAGCGTTGCCATTAACAGCGGTAATCTGTCAGGTCCGGCCGGAAGCGACGTTGCGTTATAACCGCTGACCAGGCCACAAAGCGGAATCCGCGCTGAGGTATTGAGCAATGGCAGAACGGCATCAAATACTTTTCCACCGACGTTTTCGTAATAAATATCAATACCCTGCGGGCAGGCTTTTGCCAGTTGTTGCGCAAAATCTTGTGCGTGGTGATCGAGACAGACATCAAAACCCAAGACCTCGGTGGCATGTCGGCATTTCTCTGCCCCACCCGCCACACCGATCACCCGACAACCCTTAAGCTTACCGATCTGCCCGACCGTTGCGCCAACCGGCCCGGTTGCGGCAGCTACCACCAGCGTTTCCCCGGCTTTTGGCTGACCGATATCCAGCAGGCCCATATAAGCGGTAAACCCCGGCATACCCATAACTCCCAGCGCCCAGGAGGGATGCTCGGGATGCTCGGGATGATCGCCAAGCTTCACCAGCCCGTTGCCGTCGGAGATGTCATAGTCCTGCCAACCGCTGTAGCTCAATACCCATTCGCCTGGCTGGTAGTCCGGATGGTGGGATGACACCACGCGACTTACGGTACCCCCCACCATAACACCACCAATCTCTACTGGTGGTGAGTAAGATGGCTCATCGCTCATGCGGCCACGCATGTAGGGATCAAGGGAAAGATAAACGGTGCGCAACAACATCTGGCCTTCGCCCGGTGTTGCGACTTCATCTTCTTCAAGACGGAAGTTCTCTGGGACTGGCGCGCCATGTGGGCGGGAAGCCAGTACCCAACGACGGTTACGATTAGTCTGTTGACCCATGATGTGCTCCTCTGCTTTTGGCATGAATCCATCAATAGTAGCAGCCCATTCCTGCTATTTAGCTGACGACGTGATTTAACCGCACAACCAGGTAAACGCAGGGTTGCGCGGCTTCATTGATAAACCGACAGTCATTCGGCGGGCCAAGTTCCAGGCAATCACCTGCCTGCATTTCATGGCGTGCGTCCCCTTCGACAAAGATTAATTCCCCCTGCTGTAACCAGATAAGTTGTCTGGCCAGCACATAGGAAGAGGCTGGCATCGGGATATCACTTCCGGCGGGTAATTCGATCTGCACCAGATCGATAGGCAGATCGCTGCGTGGTGAAACATGGCGGCGCAGATAGTGACTTTGTGGATCGTGCCAAACAGGCTGATCGACGAAGCGCAATAGCTTACCCTCCTGCATTTCAGCCCGCGCAATCAGGGTAGACATGCTGATGCCAAACGCGCCGGAAAGCCTGCCCAGCAGCGTAGCCGTTGGACTACTCTCGCCGCGCTCTATTTTATGGATCATGGCCCGCGACACACCCGCGCGCTCGGCAAGTTCCGTGAGTGACCAACCGCGAGATTCCCGCTCAATGCGAATTCTTGCACTGATCCGTTGATTTATGCTGTCTTCAATAGTATTCATATTGTAATACTATAGTGAACAACCCCTGAGGTTCAACATGTCAATTCGATTTGCCAGCAAAGAAGACTGCGCCGCCATTGCAGAAATCTACAACCATGCGGTACTGCATACGGCGGCTATCTGGAACGATCAAACGGTCGATGCCGAAAACCGTATTTCCTGGTATGAAGCCCGCCAATTGATGGGGTATCCGGTGCTGGTGAGTGAAGAGAATGGCGTGGTTACAGGATACGCCTCCTTTGGCGACTGGCGTAACTTTGATGGCTTCCGTCATACCGTTGAACATTCGGTGTATGTTCATCCTGAACATCAGGGAAAAGGGCTAGGACGGGCACTGCTCAGCAGACTGATAGACGAAGCCCGCGCATGCGGCAAGCATGTGATGGTGGCAGGTATTGAGTCTCAGAATCAGGCATCACTGCATCTGCACAGCTTGCTGGGTTTTAAAACCACCGCGCAAATGCCGCAGGTTGGAACCAAATTTGGCCGTTGGCTGGATCTGACCTTCATGCAGTTACAGCTAGACGATCGCCGCGATCCGGATGCCCGTAGATGAACCAGACGCTGACCCTCTCCTTTCTGATTGCCGCAGGTATTGGTCTGGTGGTGCAAAATACCTTGATGGTACGCATCACCCAGACGTCTTCGACGATCCTCATCGCCATGTTACTTAACTCGCTTGTCGGGATCGTGCTGTTTGTCAGCATACTGTGGTTTAAGCAAGGAGCTGTGGGATTTGGAGAACTGGTATCCAGCGTGCGCTGGTGGACACTCATCCCCGGATTGCTGGGATCGTTCTTTGTTTTCGCCAGCATCAGTGGGTACCAAAATGTGGGTGCCGCTACCACTATCGCGGTGCTGGTTGCTAGCCAGTTAATCGGCGGGCTGGTGCTGGATATTCTACGTAGTCACGGCGTGCCGCTGCGGGCGCTGGTAGGTCCGGTCTGTGGCGCGGTGCTGTTGGTCATCGGGGCGTGGCTGGTGGCGAGACGTTCATTTTAATTGCCTGACGGCGCTTCGCTTATCAGACCTACAGAACGTGCCTGTAGGTCGGATAAGTGAAATATCAGAGGATTGTGCCGCCTTTGGTCAACTGTTCGCGACGGGCTTCCATATCTTCTTTATGCTGACGGCCATGATGTGCGATAGCCGTACGCAAACGCTGTTGCTGGGTATAGCGGTCTTCCCGGCTCAACGCGATATCATCGCTGAGCTCAATCAGCAATTCATTCATATGCGTAATGACGCTCTCTTCAATGGCGGTATCAACACGTGCGCTGACCTCATCCAGATGCGACATAACCTCTCCTTAACTCATTAATTTAATTTTGCTTTTGAAAAATCACTGCCCATCAGGCTGACGCTGTATCCGCTGACGTTGCTGCGCGTAGCGTAGAACGTTTTACCGTTTGCCAGAGCTATCCACGGAGCCTGCTGGTAGAAAATCTCTTGCGATTGCTGGTAAAGCGCGGCGCGCTCTTCCGGTTTACTCACCAGCTTCGCCTTTTGAACCAGCGAATTATACTCTTTATCGCACCAGCGCGCGGCGTTAGATCCGGTTTTTATGCTGTCGCAGCCCAGCAGCACATCGGCGAAGTTATCCGGATCGCCGTTGTCTGACATCCAGCCAAACAACGCGGTGTCATGCTCACCTTTACGCATTCCGGAGAGATATTCCCCCCACTCGTACGACACAATTTTCGCCTTCACGCCCACCTTTGCCCAGTCGCTCTGGATCATCTCAGCAATCCGTCGGGAGTTCGGGTTGTAAGGGCGCTGAACCGGCATTGACCACAGCGTCGCTTCAAAGCCGTTTTCCAGCCCCGCCTGCTTCAGCAGATCTTTCGCCTTTTGCGGGTCGTAAGCGTAATCCTGCAGATCTTTATTGAAGCCCATCATATTCGGCGGAATCGGCGATTTCGCCACCGTACCGGAACCTAAAAAGACGGCGTTAATAATGGCCTTTTTATCGGTCGCGTAGTTTAGCGCCTGACGCACCAGCACGTTATCAAACGGTTTTTTCTCGGTATTAAACGCCAGATATCCGACGTTCAGCGCTTCAACCGCATGCAGCGTCAAATCTTTATTCTTTTTAATCTCGTCAAACTGTACGGGGGCTGGTGCCGGGATTATCTGGCACTCATTGGTTTGCAGTTTTGCCAGCCGCGTCTGGACGTTTGGCGTGATTGAGAAGATCAGGTGCTTCGTTGGAACGGCGCCATCCCAGTAGTTCGGGTTGGCAAGATAGCGGATTTGCGAGTCCTGCTTGTACTGTTGCAACACGTAAGGCCCGGTGCCAATCGGCCAGTTATCGACGTTTTCCGGGGTGCCTTTTTTCAGCATCGCGTCGGCATATTCCGCAGAAAGGATAGAGGCAAAATCCATACCCCAGTCGGCAAGAAACGCAGCATTAGGTTCATTGAGGACAAACTGAACATGATAATCATCGACCTTCTTCACTTCTTTAATCAGTTTATCCAGACCAACATCGTTAAAGTATTCGTAGCTTCCCTGAGAAACCTTGTGATACGGATGATCGGCATCTTTCTGCCGTAATACCGAGAAAATCACGTCATCTGCGTTGAAGTCGCGGGTCGGTTTAAAGAATTTATTACTGTTGAATTTCACGCCCTGACGCAGGGTAAACGTATAAGTCTTACCGTCCGGGGAAATCGTCCAGTCCGTCGCCAGAGACGGTATCGGGGTATTCTTTACCGGATCAAAGTTGATGAGTCGGTTGTAGAGCACCTGTGAACTGGCCACAAATGAAGGACCTGAACTGGCGATTTGCGGGTTAAATGACTCCGGAGATGCTTCAGAGCAATAGATGATGGTGTCAGTATTGGCCGCGAACGCAGCGCCTGACGGTAAGACGGCGCTGAGAGCCAGCGCGAGTAACGTTTTCCTTGCAATCATGGTTATAAGCCTTCTTATTTTATTATTAACAGGGATATCAGAGCATAGCTGACAAAAACTGACCAATAACAAATCACTATCAGGTTATTCTAATCCGGTGTATTTCGCTGAATAATTCATCACTCCAAGCGAATTAATTTACCTTAAGTCTTTTTCAAAACGTCAAGATTTTTCCCGGCACTCTATGCCATGAAAATTAGCCCCTTTTTGCCTCTCTTTCGCCGTTTGCTCGTTTTTATAAAACGTAAAGTAGATACGTGAAGAAGTCTAAGGGGTAACAACGTGGCAAAAACTCTCTTGCGCAGCGGCAATTTGGATGACTATCAGGCCGTGGGCGGCGGTGGTCAGGCCGTGTTTGATTCAGCATTGCAAATTCGTGAAACGCTTCGTCTGCGTAAACAGCAGGCGATGGTGGATTGTCTGGCGATCCCACAAATTAACGACAACGGCGATCGGGTTGACTGGTATTCCCCGATAGAAGGGAAAGCCGTGGCGTGGAAAGCCGCTGATGAAGAAGCACGTTTTCGTGCGCTGCGCTATCTGGGGAGCACGCTGGAAAATGCGGCGTCCCTGAGCCGTAAAAGTCTGCAATCGGGGAAAACCTCCCTACAGCTGTTTGGCTCACTGCTCGAAAAAGCCATCCAATTTCCCGGTGAAAATCACGTGTTTCTGGTTGATGGCAAACCCGTTATTACGTTCTGGGGCTTCGTCAATCTGAATGAAAATCCCCGCGACGATGTGCTCGACTGCCTGCGCATTGCCGATGTTCCTCCTGTGGTTACCGTAGCAGAGCCAGAACAGGAAGAAGAAATCGCACCGGAAATTACCTTTGCCGAGGCCGATGTCCCCTTACTGACGCCGGTCGTTGATCAGCCAAAACCGGCTGAACCTGAACCTCAACCCCCGGTTATTGTTAACGAACCTGAAGTCACTGCGCCGCCGGTACAGGAGAAGCCCATACGCCGCCTGCCGCTGTGGAGCCTACCCGTTGTCGCAGTGATTATTGCAGCCATCGTTGGGCCGCTGCTGTGGAAGCAACAGACCACCCAGCCCGTACCCGCAGTCGCCGCTATTGAAGTCGCTAAGGTTGATATGGCATCGCTGCCAGCACTGACATCTGTACTGCCCCTGCATCGTGCTGAAGTGACTCCAGCTGCGAAGAAAGAGAAACCTGTCGAAGGACCGGTGGTGATTGCCGCAATTCCAAAAGATGCGCTGGTGATGGATGCCAACCAGATGAAGGCAGGAACGACGCGTTTTCTCAACGGTAACTGGCGCGTCATGGTCGATGTTAAAGATCCGGTGAGCGGCAAAGCGCCGTCGCTGCGCTATCAGATCCAGGCCAATAAAGGCACTGCGCGCGTGGTGCATGGTGACAATATTGTTTGTCGTGCCGAGATTTTCTCCGGTTTGCACCAGTCGGGTGAATTAATGATTAAGAGTCGCGGCAATGCCCGTTGTACCGACGGTTCACGTTATCCGATGCCTGAAATTACCTGCAAAGCGGGAACCAATGACGTCGCCGCCTGTACCGCGCGTTATGACGATCACGCGGAAATCCCTCTGACGATCAAAAAGATAGGTGCCTGATTTTATGTTGGTGAATCTGTGTGATTACAAACAGAGCGTGACGCTCATCGCCAATAGCGGTGTGCAATTTCTGGATTTCGGCCTCACGCCGCAGGAATCTGCGCACCATGGACGCTTTGTGCGCAAAACGGCAAACGGTCCGCTACTGAGACTAGACTTCGATCTGACGTCAGGACGCTATACCCTACCGGGCAGCACCGGCGCGCAACCCGAAGTGGTGAAGCCGGAAAGCACTCAGACGCTGCACTATTCGCTGGACGTGCTCGACGGCGTCTGGCTGCCGCTGCCGTTTTTGCGCTTTAACCCGCCGCGTACGTTTGTTGAAGGTCCGGATAACTGGGCACGCGTGCAGGTGCGAAAGCTGCCGCAGCCGGACAGCGCGGGCAACACCCACCGTGTTACCGTAGCGCTGGACAGCCAGCTTACTGAAAATGCCCCTGCGGCGTTAACCCCCAACGAAAATGATCTGCTTAACGGTACACGGTTTGCGCTGGCCTGGCATGACAACGAAATTGCTGATTTCCTTGACCAGACCTGGATTGACGGCTGGTTGCGCGAATCTTTTATGCACCATGTCACCCAACATGAGAACCGCTCAGAACAAGAGATCCAGCAGGCGCTGCGTAACTTTGAATACCAGGCGCACTGGCTGAATGTGCTGACCCTGTTAGGTGAGCAGCTTTCCGTCCCGGAAGTGAAACTGGTTACGCACACCCTTAGCACACCCGCCATTCCCGTCGATCTTATTTTGGATATCGGTAATACCCATACCTGTGGTGTCCTGATTGAAGATCACGGGGATGCCAATGACGGGCTGCGTCAGACCGCTGAATTGCAGGTCCGTTCGTTAAGCGAGCCGCAGTTCCTCAACGATCCGCTATTCACCAGTCGGCTGGAGTTTTCCGAAGCACGCTTTGGTAAGCAGCACTTTTCCGTTGAGAGCGGACGTGATGACGCCTTTATCTGGCCGTCGATTGTGCGTGTGGGTGATGAAGCCCGTAAGCTGGCGATGCAGCGTATGGGCACCGAGGGCAACAGTGGGATCTCAAGCCCGCGCCGCTATCTGTGGGATGAAACGCCGGTGTTACATGACTGGCGCTTTAGCCAGATGAATGGCAAAACCCAGCGCGAACCGCTGGCTACCGCCTTCCCGCTGATGAACCTGATGAACGATGACGGGCAGCCGCTGTTCAGCCTGCCGCAGGACGATCGTCTGCCAGTGTTCTCACCACAATACAGCCGCAGCACGCTGATGACGCATATGCTGTGCGAAATACTGGCCCAGGCGCTGGGGCAAATTAACAGCGTAGCGACGCGTTTGCGCCTCGGATTCCCGGCGTCTCCTCGTCAGTTGCGGACGCTGATCCTGACCCTACCGTCGGCGATGCCCAAACAGGAGCGTGAGATTTTCCGCCTGCGCATGTTTGAAGCTATTGCCCTGGTCTGGAAAGCGATGGGCTGGCACCCGCAGGATGAAGACTTCACCACCCGTAAGCAGCAGGAAAAGAGTGTGGTTCCCGTACCTGAAATTCAGATGGAATGGGATGAAGCCAGCTGCGGGCAACTGGTGTGGCTGTATAACGAGGCTATCTCACACTACGATGGCCACACCGAATCGTTCTTTAACGCCCTTGCCCGCCCGGACCGTTTGCCGGAGCCTGGTGAGACTAAAGGTCGAGCACTGCGCGTGGCATCGATCGACATTGGCGGCGGGACAACGGATATGGCCGTCGTTCATTACCAGCTTGATGACGGCGTTGGCGCGAATGTCAAAATTACCCCGCATCTGCTGTTCCGTGAAGGTTTTAAAGTTGCGGGCGATGACATGCTGCTGGACGTGATTCAGCGCTGCGTGTTGCCTGCGCTGCAAACCCGCTTACAACAGGCTGGCGTGACCGACGCCGCCGCATTGCTGGCCACGCTGTTTGGCGATTCCGGGCGCATCGATACTCAAGCAATTCTGCGTCAACAAACGGCATTGCAGCTCTTTATGCCGCTCGGTCATGCGGTCCTCTCTGCCTGGGAACAAAGCGATATTAACGATCCGGTCGCCGGGCTACATGCCACCTTTGGCGAACTCCTGAGTCAACAACCCACGCGCAACGTGATGAACTACATCCAACAGGCTATCGATCATGCGTTGCCTGCAGGGTCGCCAGCGTTTGATGTTCTGAGCGTGCCGTTACAGGTACAGTTCAGGCAGTTACAAGAAGCACTATTGGCGGGGCAATTTACCCTGACTTCCCCACTGCACGCGGTTTGTGAGGCCATTTCACACTATCGCTGCGATATCTTATTAGTGACCGGCAGACCCGCCTGTTTACCCGGTGTACAGGCGTTGATCCGCCATCTGCAACCTGTTCCGGTTAACCGTATGATCTGGATGGATAACTACCGCGTGCATGAGTGGTATCCGTTCAGCCAACAGGGGCGGATTGGTAATCCCAAATCGACCGCAGCAGTAGGCGCTATGCTGTGCAGCCTGGCGCTGGATTTGCGTTTGCCACGTTTTAACTTTAAAGCTGCCGATATCGGCGCTTACTCGACCGTACGCTTCCTCGGTGTGCTGGATAATACGGTCAATACTCTGCGTGATGAGAACATCTGGTATCACGATATTGATCTGGATAAACCTGGGGCGAAGCTGGATGCCCGGTTGCATTTCCCGTTACGTGGCAACGTGACGTTAGGATTTCGGCAACTGGCAAACAGCCGCTGGCCTGCCACGCCGCTGTATACGCTCAGCATAAACTCTGCCGAACTGGCAAAAACTATCGCCGGAGATGGCGTGTTGAATGTTCGGCTGCAGCTACGCGGCGGCAGCAAAGAAAGTGGCCCGGAATTCTTCATCCTGAGTGATGCCTGGTTACAGGATGGCACCCCCGTTGCCGCCAATGCCTTAACGTTAAAACTGAATACGCTGGCAGACCGTCGCCATAGCGGAAGCCATTACTGGATTGATAGCGGGAGCGTGTACCTGAAATGAGTAAGATGTTAAATACCGCGCAGGCCGCCATCGAGTGGGTGGTAGATACCCGTCAACGTGCGGCGCGTCTTGATGATGAAGCGGATGCCCTGCTGGCACAGCTTACGCTAGCCGCAGTGAGTGAATCTACGTTGAAGGAGACCTTTTCATCGCAAGGATGTATAGGGTTATACGGACACTCACAATCGGCAAAAGCACATCTACTGGCAGCATTGTGCTGCAATGCCACTGGCAAAGTGAATATTGTTACCCCGGATCGCAGCTTTGATTATTTCTCGCATATTAATCCGGGCCATGCACCAACCAATATGGCGATCCGCTTTACGCGCGATGAAAATCCGCATGATAGCGAATTGCCGTTGCGTCTGCGATTACTCAGTGAAGCCGAACTGGTACAGCTATTTATCGCCCAGTTCAGCGCGCTCCCGGGCAACCGACAGGTCGAGAAATCGATTATTGAGGCGCGCCTGGAAAAATGGCAAACGCTGCGTCAGCGTCACCCGGTGCCGGGCATTACCGCACATGATGTTGCGGCAATTGGTCGTTTCTGGCGCTCCTGCGTACCGGCAAACCAGCAGCAAATTGACGATGCACTATGGTATCAGTTTGCCACGTTGCTGCCCGCACTGGACCTGACTACCCGGGCAAACGCCTGGGCGTTACTGTGGGGTGAACAACCAGAGCTGACGCAGCAGTGGCTGGCGCTGGCGCACACGTTGCAACAAACCGGACACGCGCAAGAATTAGCGGCCCCGCTGAGTCTGCTGGTTGATCATTTTGGTTTACCGGCCGAAAGTTTCCTGACCCAGGTGGCATTGACCAGCAATAATGAGACGCAAAGCGATGTGGTGGTTCATCCGATTGAAAATCATCAGTTGCTCAATGCGGTAAGTCTTTCTTTGTCGTCACTGGCGCTGCTCACGCGCGAGCTGGTCCTGACGGTTGAAGACTCGGTGCTGGAGAATGTCGATCTGCTCGATATTCCCCTCGCCCCGGATGCTCATCCTAACCCACTGTGGCAGGCAAAATTAGGCTGGATTCTGGAACATTATCGCCAGCACCTGCAACCGGATGTGCTCTTAATCTGCAACGCGGTCTCTGCCCGCGCCCAGACGCCTGCCATCACCCGCAAGCTGTTGGGCTGGGTCAACGATACCCAACCTGTTCATGATGCCGCATTACCGGGCGTGGTTTGGGCCATTACCCCGCAGGATGCGCGTTTTAGTACCCAGCAAAACCTTGATGAATCCGTGCAGCAATTGATGGGCAAGCCCGGGCTGCATTGGGGTACGTTGCAGGCGCTGGATAAACATAGCTTACAACGTCTTGTCGAATGGCTGACTCAGGCAACCTCACCACAGCAGCGCCAGGCCAGGCTGACTTCTCTACGCGAGCAGCATCAACAGCGCATCCGCGAAACTCTGATAAGCTGGATTAATCCCGCTCAAGCTGAATCGGATAGCCACGAGTCGGTGATCCGCCAGTTACAGGCGCAAGCGGCAAAACATGGCGAACTGCTGGATGGTTTGCTCCCGCCGATGCGCATTTTTGAGTCGCTGCTGCGTATTCAGCAACCACGCGAGGAGCAGGTAAGCGGTTTATTTAATGAAGAGATTGACCTGTTTGCCGAAGTGCGTGACACACTACACTCGCCGGAAAGTCAGGAGACCGGATATCAGGCACACAAAATGTGGATTAACCACGTGCGCCAGTGGTGTCGCGATGAAAATAATGCCCGCCGTTTACGACTCGATCCCCGTACGTTAAGGCTGGTTGCCGACATTCTCGTCACCACCAGCTATCGCCTGGAGATGCCACAACGCTTACAGCGCATTATGCAGCGAGAAAACGTCTGTGCCGCGCAGTTACACGCCGATATTGGTGATTTTATTACCTGGCTTGGATTTGCCGACGTTGCTGAGGAACAGCGCCCTGCCAGCAGGATCCAAAAAGGATCGGCTATTTTTAGCGCGCCGAAGCAATCGCCGATGCTACGCCTGACGAAGCTGGATGAACAACCCTCGCATGGTGCAAGCCGTTACGTTTACGACTGGCTGGTTGCCTTGTACACCCGTGCGAATGAGAATGCGGGATATCAGCACCCACAGGATGTCTCTGAAACCGACAAAAAACGATTAGATGCCCTGCTTTTCTCCTGAAACGGCGTATACGCCGTCATCAGAAAAGAGAAAACATCAGCGCAACGGGAAAACTCATCGGCCAGGTCGCCCCGACTAATACCGCGCTAAGAAAGCGGATCCGCTTTTTATCGCGGGAAAGAAACCAGGTGATGATTGCCGTGATGACGGCCATCACCGCATAAAAAACCAACATTTTTTGGTATAGGGACATTTAAGGCATCCTGGCCAGAAGAGAAAATCGCGCGCAATATGCTATTTTTCATGACTCACATCAAGTTTTATTAATTAATTTAAGAAAAACGGCTGTAAAACAACCCATTTTCATTATGTTCAGAATTCGTACTATTGCGGATAGTTATAAGCCGTACTATACCCATAAGGGTTAAAACGAAAGGTGGCAAAAATGAATGTTTCCAGTAAAACTGTGGTGCTGATAAATATATTTGCTGCTGTAGGACTTTTCAGTCTGATATCCGCAAGGTTCGGCTGGTTTGCTTGATGTAACGCTTCTTGATTAATTGCAGCGTCCGCTGGCAGAGAGGATCTTCTCTCTGCCATCAGTAAACAATCTTCCCACTCTGCTATCACTGGGTAAATTATCCTTAATATGTAATACCCCTAATCCTTCTGCGGCATTATATTGCCCGAATAACGGCCAGGTGTTGTGCCGGTATGTTGATGGAAGAAAGCAATAAAAGCACTGTCGCTGACAAACTCCAGATATTGCGCGACCTGGCTGATATGGCATCCATCAGCCAACATTTCCATGGCTTTTAACAACCTAAATTGCTGCCGCCAGTCCTGATAATTCATCCCGGTATCCCTGATAAATATTCGGCTGATCGTCCTCTCGCATGCCCCAACCTGTCGGGACAATTGATTCAGTCGTGGTGGCAATTCACCCATGCGTAATCCCTTGAGCCACGCGTTGAGCCGTGGATCTGAGGGGTACTGCAATGTCCAGTTTTCACTGCGGGCGGCACGCATTTCCTCACAAAAAACGGCAATGAGGCTGGACTGCTGTGCGGCAGGCATTTCCCATGGCCAGAAAGCCATACGTTCTATCACTTCAAAAAACAGCGGATTAACTTCGACTATCTGCAGCGGTAACTCAGATAACGGCAATGTGGTTGAAAAATACAAAGAGCGATAAGCCATCACACCACGCATTATGGCGCGATGTACCGTGCCTGCCGGGATCCAAACCGCACGACGTGGCGGTAGCAGACACAGGGCCTGCTCCAGCTCAATCGTAATACTTCCCGCTGCCGAAAAAAGTAGCTGATGACGAAGATGACTGTGCCGCCCGGAATCATGTACCCCCATATCGGCAGCAATACCGATTACCGGTTTATCAAAGCTATCCGCATCAAAAGCATCATCAGGGGCAATTTTCATTATCTGTCTGATATTTGATATTTAAAGTCCTGATAATGGTAATACGACATATCCCTTTCAGCAATAATGCCCGCCTGTTTTCTGTCTCTCTGGATATTGCTATGAACACACTTCGTCGCCCATCGCTGTGGCTTCTTACGCTACTGATTATGTTTCCACAACTGGTGGAAACCATTTACAGCCCGGCATTGCCGGGTATCGCTACCTCTTTTCACGTAAGCAGTGAGCGCGCGGCTCAAACACTCTCCGTTTATTTTGTTGCCTTTGCCGTCGGCGTAGCGATGTGGGGTTGGCTAAGTGACTGCATCGGACGACGTTGGGCGATGTTGGCAGGGCTTATCTGCTATGGAACAGGTTGCGCATTGGCCGTTGTTGCCACCGACTTCAGCGTTTTGCTGCTGGCACGGATGATCTCCGCCGTCGGTGCGGCTGCGGGGTCGGTCGTGGTACAGACCATGCTAAGGGACAGTTATGAATCAACTGCGCTATCCCGCGTCTTTTCCGTGATGGGGGCCGCGCTGGCATTGAGTCCAGTTTTTGGCCTGCTAAGCGGAGGTTGGTTAGTGAGTCTGTACGGCCATACCGGTGTCTTTGTTGCCCTTGTGCTGTTGGCGTTGCTACTGCTAATACTGACAGCGACCATGCTGCCAGAAACCCGGCCCGAACATACGCTCAGCCCGAAGCTTGCCGCGCTATTTTCCCGCATGATGCGGGACAGTGAGTTGCGGAAAAACGCCATGCTGGTTGCCCTGCTGAACACCATGCTGTTTAGCTATTACAGCCTGGCACCGTTTCTTTTTGGGCAATTAGGATGGAGCTCCAGAGCCTTTGGCTGGACGGGGTTGCTACTTGCGTTTGCTTCTCTGTCAGGTAGCCTGCTGAACCGAAGACTGTTAACGACAGGTCTGACGCCGGAGCGACTGGTACGTTATGCCTGTGTGCTGGCAGTGTTGTCAGGTCTCGTCGCATGGTGTTTACAGCACTCCGCGTGGATCCTGATTCCGGTGTTCGGCGTGGTGATTGCCTATGGTATCGCCATTCCCAATGTGCTGAGTCAGGCGCTGCGTCACTACCGTGAACAGGTCGGGGCCGCCGGTGCTTTGTTCGGATTAAGCTATTACCTGTTACTTGGGATGATGCTGGGTTTAGCAGGCATGGTGCAGCAACTGGGGCTGGTTCTGAGCGTCTGTGCCCTACTCGCCTGGCTTTGCAGCCTGGGCCGCAGATAAACCCGATGGCGATCCTGAAAGCACAAAGCCCCGGCTATATGCTGGGGCTTTGTTGTATCAATTAGCCTGACCTCGCGGATATTTCCAACTTACCGCCGTCCGATGGCGACGAGGCCAGTGGCGCGAATAGTATAGACACACGTATGCCAATATTTAGCTATCCGTGCCCCATTCGCCGATCGCGCTTAAGATATTACTCATGCTTGATCATAACATGGCGAATAACCGTGTAATCCTCCAGCCCATAAACCGACATATCCTTTCCATAGCCGGACTGTTTTTGCCCACCGTGCGGCATCTCGCTAACCAGCGTGAAATGGGTATTGACCCAGGTGCAACCATATTGCAGGCGAGCGCTAAAGCGATGCGCTCGCCCAACATCCCGGGTCCAGACGGAGGATGCCAGGCCGTATTTCGAATCGTTGGCCCATGCCAGCACCTGATCTTCATCATCAAATACGGTCACGCTGACCACCGGACCGAAAACTTCCCGCTGTACGATGGCATCGTCCTGCTTCGCCCCAGCAAGCAGCGTCGGGGCAAAATAGTAGCCTGAACCATCCACTTTTTTACCGCCGGTGATGACCTTAATATGGCCCAACGCTTTAGCCTCATCGACCGCTTTAGTCACGCGATCGAGATGTGCCTGCGAGCTCACTGGTCCCAGCTCGGTCGATTCATCATTCGGCGGACCGATTTTCAGGCTGGCAACGGCGGCGCCAAGTTTTTCGACCAGTGCATCATAAATGCCTTTCTGGGCATAGATTCGGCAAGCGGCGGTACAGTCCTGCCCGGCGTTGTAATAACCAAAGGTCCGCACGCCGCTCACCACTGCATCCAGATCGGCATCATCAAAAATGATCACCGGAGCTTTTCCGCCCAGTTCCATATGCGTACGCTTAATTGACGGCGCGGTGTGCTGAATAATGTGTTCGCCGGTTGCAATGGAGCCGGTCAGCGAAACCATACGCACTTTTTCATGACCGGTCAGCGGATCGCCCACCGTTTTACCGCGACCAAACAGCACGTTAATCACGCCAGCCGGATAAATGTCTTTGGCGAATTCGGCTAATTTAAGCGCTGTCAGAGGAGTAATTTCTGACGGTTTAATCACCACGCAGTTCCCCGCCGCCAACGCTGGAGCCAGCTTCCACGCCGCCATCATCAGCGGATAGTTCCACGGCGCAATAGAAGCCACCACACCCAGCGGATCACGGCGAATCATCGAGGTATGCCCTTCCAGATATTCACCGGCCGCCTGTCCTTGCAGGGTACGCGCCGCACCGGCAAAGAAGCGGAAAACATCGACAATAGCGGGAATTTCATCGTTGAGAACACAGTGCAGCGGTTTACCGCAGTTAAGTGATTCCAGCTCAGCGAAGGTTTGCGCGTTATCAGCAATAGCATCCGCCAGTTTCAGCAGCAGTTCAGAGCGGACTTTCGGCGTGGTTTGCCCCCAGGTGGCAAACGCGGCGTCTGCCGCACGTACAGCGGCATCAACCTGCATGGCTGACGCCTCAGCAATCTCCAGAATGAGTTCACCAGTGGCAGGGTTATAGACTGGCTGCTTTTCACCTTCACCGTTGACCAGCTCGCCATTAATCAGTAATTGATGTTGCATAGCAATTTCCCATATCGTCGTTTATTTACCGTTTCCGGCGAGAGTGTCGCCTTCACGCGTTAGCCACCAGGCCCCTAAAATTGGCAGTGTTGTCACCAGCATTACCAGCAATGCCACAACGTTGGTGACAGGCACATCCCGTGGACGGCCCAATTGATTGAGCAACCACAGAGGAAGTGTTCTTTCATGTCCGGCGGTGAACGTTGTCACGATGATTTCATCAAACGACAAGGCAAACGCCAGCATCCCCCCCGCCAGAAGTGCCGATGCCAGATTTGGCAGCACGACATAACGAAAGGTTTGCCAGCCATTGGCGCCAAGATCCATAGACGCTTCGACCAGACTCCATGAGGTACGGCGAAAACGCGCCACAACGTTGTTAAACACCACCACCACGCAAAACGTCGCATGGCCCACTACGATCGTGAGAAAACCCGGTTCCAGGTTGATGGTTTTAAACGCCGTCAACAGCGCAAGGCCGGTAATAATGCCCGGCAGCGCGATCGGCAACAGTAGCAACAGCGATATTGCACTTTTGCCAAAAAAATCCCTACGCCACAGCGCGGCCGCGGCCAGCGTCCCCAGAACAAGGGCAATAGCCGTCGACAACGCAGCAATTTTAAGTGACAACGTCACAGACTCCAGGATATCGCTACGCTGCGCCGCAACGCTAAACCACTTCAGCGTTAATCCCTGTGGTGGAAAACTAAAAGCAGCCTCCTCAGTATTAAAAGCATAGGTGGCGATGATGAGGATGGGAAAGTGCAGGAAAATAACCCCGCCCCATGCCGCCAGTTTGAGTAGCCAGGGTGCGCGTTCAGAGTGCATCGAAAGCTCCCAGACGCTTCACGAACGCCAGATACAGTGCGATTAACACAATCGGCACCAGAGTGAATGCCGCCGCCATCGGCATATTGCCGATCGCCCCTTGTTGCGAATACACCATGTTGCCGATGAAATAGCCCGGCGGTCCCACCAGTTGCGGCACGATAAAGTCACCCAACGTCAGAGAGAAGGTAAAAATCGAGCCCGCGGCAATACCCGGTATCGCCAGTGGGAGGACCACATAGCGGAAGGTTTGACGCGGACGCGCGCCCAAATCAGCAGAAGCCTGTAACAGCGACGGCGGAAGTCTCTCCAGCGCGGCCTGTACCGGCAGGATCATAAACGGCAGCCAGATGTAGACGAACACCAGGAAACGCCCTAAGCCTGAAGTCGACAGCGTATTGCCGCCTACCGCAGGCAGCGTCAGGAACGAAAGCAGCAGCGGTTCCAGCCCGAGATGGGTTAAAAACCACTGCGCCACACCGTCTTTAGCCAACAGCAGCGTCCACGCATAGGCTTTAACGATGTAGCTGGCCCACATTGGCAACATGACGGCAATGTAAAAAAAAGCCTTCATTTTGCCGCTGGTATAGCGCGCCATATACCACGCCATCGGAAACGCCAGAATCGCGCTGGCGATGGTGACCGCTACCGCCATCGTCAGAGTGCGCAAAATGATGTCGTAGTTAGCGGGATTAAACAGCGCCTGCAAATTCGCCAGCGTCAGGTCTGGTGTGACCGACATGGTGAAATCGTCGAAGGTATAAAAACCTTGCCACAACAGCGTCAGTAATGAGCCAAAGTAGACGATGCCAAACCACATCAGCGGTCCGAGGAGCAGCAAAAACAACCCCAGCCCCGGATTACGCCAGAAGTAACCTGAGATCCGGTTCAGGCTTGTCGACTGTGGAGGCGAATGTAAGACGTTCATAGCCATTCACCTCTCCTCAACCAGCGGTACCATCACGTCGCGTGACCAGGATGCCATCACCTGCTGACCTGGCGACAACGTTGACGGTAGCATTTCTCCCGTCAGGTTCGCCTGGCTAACCAGCAATTTTTCCCCTCCGGCGAGTTTTAGCTCAAACCGCGTCGCCGCGCCCTGGTACTGCACCGCCTGGATAACTCCCGTAGCCTGGACTTCTCCCCCGGCATCATTCAAACGAATATGTTCCGGACGCAGGGAGAACATCCCCTGTAGCCCGCAAACGTTCGCCGACATCGTCGCATCGAAGACATTTGACGTCCCGACGAAACTTGCCACAAACGGCGTACGTGGACGCATATACAGTTCACGCGGAGAATCTACCTGTTCAATGCGACCGTTATTAAACACCGCCACACGATCGGACATCGACAGGGCTTCACCCTGATCGTGGGTAACAAAAATGAACGTGATGCCAAGAGATTGCTGTAATTTTTTCAGTTCCAGCTGCATCTGTTCACGCAATTTAAGATCCAATGCCCCGAGCGGCTCATCCAACAGCAGGACGCGCGGCTCATTGACCAGCGCCCGGGCAATCGCCACGCGCTGACGTTGCCCACCGGAAAGCTGCGACGGTTTACGCTCATGCACAAAACCGAGTGCGACCTTATCCAGCGCTTCACGTGCTTTCGCGTGGCGCTGTTTTTTATCGATGCCTTTGACCATCAGCCCGTAGGCGACGTTGTCGAGAATCGACATGTGCGGGAACAACGCGTAATCCTGAAATACCGTATTGACGTCCCGTTCCCAGGGCGGCAATTCGCTGGCCTGCTTACCAAAAATGGTAATTGCGCCGCCTGACAGCTGCTCAAACCCGGCAATCAGGCGCAGACAAGTGGTCTTGCCGGAGCCGGATGGCCCCAGCATAGAGAAAAACTCACCGTCGTTAATCGCAATACTTACCCCATCAACTGCACGAACATCCCCATACAAACGCGAGACGTTATGAAACTCCACTGCGTACGTCATAAAACCCCCAGTGGAATTAACGACCGCCCATAATGGCGATGTAATCCTGCGTCCAGCGACTGTAAGGAACGAATTTTCCACCTTCGGCAATCGGCGTTTTCCAGAAGGCAATTTTGTCAAAGTAGCTATAGCCGTTGGTTTCACAACCCTTTTCACCCAACAGAGGGCTGGCTTTACAACCTTCAGGTACCACTGGCAGAGAACCAAACCAGGCCGCTACGTCGCCCTGTACTTTCGGGGTTAATGACCAGTTCATCCATTTGTAAGCACAAACCGGGTGTTTCGCTTCACTGTGCAGCATGGTGGTATCAGCCCATCCGGTAACCCCTTCTTTTGGGAAAACCGTGGCAATTGGCTGACCTTCGCCTTTCAAGGCGTTAGCCTGATAAGGCCAGGCGCTTGACGCCACCACGCCTTCGTTTTTGAAATCGCTCATTTGCACGGTGGTATCGTGCCAATAGCGATGGATCAACGCGTGCTGATCGCTCAGGACTTTGATCACCGCCTGATACTGTTTTTCAGTGAGCTGATAGGGATCGGTAATACCCAACTGCGGCTGAGTGGCTTTAACGAATAACGCGGCATCGGCAATATAGATCGGGCCATCGTAGGCCTGAACGCGCCCTTTATTGCTTTTCCCATCCTCAAGTTTTTGCTCAACAAACACCACGCTCCAGCTATCCGGCGGCGTTGGAAAAATTTTGGTGTTATACATCAGCAGGTTTGGTCCCCACTGGTACGGTGTGCCGTAAACTTTTCCGCCAACGTTAAACCATTCGCCTTTTACCACGCGTGGATCGATGGTTTTCCAGTTAGGGATCAGCGCGGTATTAATTGGCTGAACGCGTTTTCCCATAATCAGGCGCAGTGAGGCATCACCAGAAGCGGTAACCAGGTCGTAGCCGCCTTTTGCCATCAGGCTGACCATTTCATCAGATGTGGCTGCCGTTTTTACATTAACCGCGCAGCCGGTATCTTTCTCAAACTGTGAGACCCAGTCATATTGCTTATCGGTTTGCCCACGTTCGATATAACCCGGCCAGGCAATAATATCCAGGCGGCCTTCCGGTTTATCTAATGATGTGGGGGGTTCGGCTGCCTGCGCAGTCATCAGCGTCATACTGAGTGCGCACAGGCTACTGAGGGCAAACTGCTTGCTCATAACGTCTTACTCCTGTCTAAAAAATATTGAGCGGCAGCCTTGCCGTAAATATATGTCCTTTTCTAAAAATAGTCGGGGTGTTGTAAGCGTTCCTGCTGGCGCAAGGAAATTTAATCAGGTTGTGAGCTAACGCTCATTACGCTACAGACTCTGACCTGGGGGTAATCTTCTGGAGTATAGACAAGGAGTTAGACGCAGAGGTGGCAATAGTAATAACTATTGATATTTTGTATGGACGCACCCGATATAAATAATACCGTGGTTCAGCATTCACTATTTCGAAAATAAGAACACGCTATTCATTTATATTGAATAGCGCGTTATGGTTTATTTCATCATTTCACGAATTAATTTACCAAGCTGTTTTACGGCCTGCTCTTCGCGATCTCCCCAGTGCCATGCCGTATTAAAACGAAAAAAACGTGTCCAGCTTCCCGAGGTCGAGAACATTTTCCCCGGCGCAATACTGATGTGGTGTGCCAGCGCATGGGTACTGAGCACACCGGCATCAAGCGGTTCCGGCAGCTCCAGCCACAGAAAATAACCGCTGTCGTTGTGGTGAATTTTGACTTCCGCCGGAAGATGACGCAGCAGCGTTTGCCAGGCCTGTTGTTTACGTTCCGCCAGTTGCCGACGCAAGCGCCGCAGATGCGCGTCATAGCGCCGGGTTGAAAGATAATCAACAAGGGCAAGCTGCATAGGCGAACTGGTAGATAAGGTGCTCATTAGCTGGAGTCGCTGAATACGCCGGGCATGTTTCCCTGCTGCTACCCAGCCAATACGAAATCCTGGTACCAGACACTTCGAGAAGGACGAACAATGCAGAACGCTGTCGGCGCGATCCCAGGCTTTGGCGGGCAACGGTTTTTCGCGGCCAAAGTACAGCTCGCTGTAAACATCATCTTCAATCAGTATTACGTGGTATTTTTCCAGCAAGGCAACCAGACGCGCCTTTTTCTCTGCGCTGAGCGTAAAACCCAGTGGATTTTGGCTGTTTGTCATTAGCCAGCAAGCTTTTACCGGGTACTCCTGCAACGCCTGCTCCAGCGCGGTGAGATCGATCCCCTCTTTTACGTCGGTGGCAATCGAAAGCGCCTTCAGACGTAATCGCTCCAGGGCCTGCAACGCCCCGTAAAAACAGGGGTTTTCGACAATTACCCAATCACCCGGTTCGGTGACTGCTTGCAGGCTCAGGTTGAGGGCTTCCATCGCGCCGGTGGTGATGACGATTTCATCAGGTGAAATGGTCATCCCCTGTTGAGCATAGCGACGGGCAATGGCATGACGCAGCTCAGCATTCCCCGGCGGCAGGTTTTCAATCACGCTCATGGCGGTGGCAGTTTTACTCACCTGCGCCAACGAGCGATTCAACTGCTGAAGTGGAAACAGACGCGGGTCGGGGAATGCGGAGGCAAAGGGCATCACTGACGCATCCCGGCTGGCCTGCAACATATCAAAAATGTAGGTATTGATATCCACTGCTTCATCGCGCATGACCTGCACCTGCGGCGCAGCAAGTTCACGTTCGGGGCGCGCGGCGACATAATAACCAGACTGCGGTCGGGCAATAATCCGCCCCTGGCTTTCCAGCAACTGGTATGCGTGTCCGACGGTCATAAAACTCATTCCGCTGCTGACCACCTGCTCACGCAAGGATGGCAAGCGATCGCCTGGCTGCCATACGCCAGACGCAATTTGATCGCGAATTTGCTCTGCCAGTCGCTGGTACTTTTTCATTTTTCGTCCTGATTACCGGTGTCGGTGACAACCACTGTGTATATCAGTTTACATAATCAGGGTATTTTATTTAACTGTTATAGTTAACAGTTTTACAACATCGGTAATGACAGTTCTTTGCCTACGGCGCGTATTTCAAGAAGAGAACGCTATTCAATAACAGGAATCAAGCTTCCGGATTTCATATCAGCGAGTGCAACTTATAACAGCGCTGCAACTGTTATGGTTAAAAAGAACTGTTCTGTTTCTGCCTTCCATTGCTCCTCAGACTTAGAATTGCGCTAAATCAATTTTGCCTGCGGAGTTAAGCATGTTCGGTCTTGACGCGTTTCACCTGGCAAGGATCCAGTTCGCGTTTACGGTATCCTTTCACATCATCTTTCCGGCTATTACTATCGGGCTCGCCAGTTATCTGGCTGTGCTGGAAGGGCTATGGCTAAAAACGAAAAATCCCACCTGGCGATCGCTTTACCATTTCTGGTCGAAAATATTCGCCGTAAATTTTGGTATGGGTGTAGTTTCCGGGCTGGTGATGGCTTATCAGTTCGGCACCAACTGGAGTGGTTTTTCCGAGTTCGCCGGGAGTATCACTGGGCCGTTACTGACCTATGAAGTATTAACCGCCTTCTTCCTCGAAGCTGGTTTCCTTGGGGTGATGTTGTTTGGCTGGAATCGGGTTGGTCCAGGACTTCATTTCTTTGCCACCTGCATGGTCGCACTGGGTACCATTATTTCAACCTTCTGGATCCTCGCCTCCAACAGCTGGATGCAGACACCGCAAGGCTATGAAATAGTTAACGGCCAGGTCGTTCCCGTCGACTGGTTCGCCGTTATTTTCAATCCCTCATTCCCCTATCGTCTGCTGCATATGTCGGTTGCCGCCTTCCTGAGCAGCGCGTTGTTTGTTGCTGCCTCGGGGGCATGGCATTTGCTGCGCGGGAATAACACACCAGCAATTCGAGCGATGTTTTCGATGGCGCTGTGGATGACATTAATCGTCGCTCCACTGCAGGCCTTGATTGGCGATATGCACGGTTTGAATACGCTGAAGCATCAGCCGGCAAAAATTGCTGCGATTGAAGGACACTGGGAAAATCGCCCCGGTGAACCGACTCCGCTGCTGCTGTTCGGCTGGCCGGATATGGAGCAGGAACGCACCCGCTATGGGCTGGAAATCCCGGCGCTGGGCAGTCTGATCCTGACCCATAGTCTGGACAAACAGGTCCCGGCCCTAAAAGAGTTTCCTAAAGAAGACAGGCCCAACTCCACCATGGTGTTCTGGTCGTTTCGCATAATGGCCGGGCTAGGCATGCTGATGATCCTGTTGGGCGCGTTTGCCCTGTGGCTGCGCTATAAGCAGCGTTTATACACCTCGCGCCCTTTTCTGCGCTTTGCCTTATGGATGGGTCCTTCCGGTCTGATTGCCATCCTTGCCGGTTGGGTGACCACTGAAGTTGGCCGTCAGCCGTGGGTGGTTTACGGTCTGCAACGTACGGCGGATGCGGTTTCTGCACATGGCGATTTACATATGAGCATCAGCCTGCTGTCCTTCTTTGTGGTGTACAGCTCAGTGTTTGGCGTGGGTTACAGCTACATGATCCGCCTGATCCGTAAAGGGCCACAGGAAGATGACCCGACTATTCCGCCAACAGGCACGCCTGCCCGGCCGCTTTCAGCCGCCGTCCTCGATTCTCAACCGGAGGCACATCGCTAATGGGTATCGATTTATCAGTTATCTGGTTTGTAATTATCGTCTTCGCCACGCTGATGTATATCGTGATGGACGGTTTTGATCTCGGGATTGGCATTTTATTCCCAGCGATTCAGGACGCTGACGACCGCGATGTTATGGTCAACAGCGTAGCCCCGGTATGGGACGGCAATGAAACCTGGCTGGTATTGGGCGGCGCAGGATTATTCGGCGCTTTCCCCCTGGCCTATGCGGTGATCGTCGATGCGCTGACCATCCCGTTGACCCTGATGCTAATCGGCCTAATTTTTCGCGGCGTCGCGTTCGAGTTTCGCTTCAAAGCCACACCGGCTCACCGACCATTCTGGGATAAAGCCTTTATCGGCGGTTCAATCCTCGCGACATTCACGCAAGGTGTCGTGGTGGGTGCCGTACTCAACGGATTTTCCGTTACCGGACGCAGCTACAGCGGCGGTCCTTTCGACTGGTTGACCCCGTTCACGTTGTTCTGCGGCATTGGTCTTGTCGTGGCTTACGCCCTGCTGGGGGCGACATGGCTGGTGATGAAAAGCGAAAATCCGTTGCAGGATAAAATGCGCAGTGTGGCCAAAAAACTGCTGCTGGCAATGTTGGTTGTGATTGCCATTATCAGCCTGTGGACACCACTGGCACATAGCACGATTGCCGAGCGTTGGTTTAGCCTGCCCAACCTTTGGTTCCTGATGCCGGTTCCGCTGCTGGTTGCGCTTATCAGTCTCTGGCTGTGGCGTTCGCTGGGGCAACATAACTGCCATACGCTGCCTTTTGTATTAACGCTGGGGCTGATTTTTCTCGGGTTTAGCGGGCTGGGGATCAGTATCTGGCCACATATCATTCCACCGTCTATTACGCTCTGGCAGGCGGCGGCTCCGGCACAAAGTCAGGGCTTTATGTTGGTTGGCGCACTGCTGATTATCCCGATAATCCTGGTGTACACCTTCTGGAGCTACTACGTTTTCCGCGGCAAAGTTCAACATGGTGAGGGGTATCATTGATGCAACAAACAATCTGGAAACGCCTGATGTGGCTGGTGATCCTCTGGGGCGGCAGCGTGCTGGCCCTGGCCGCCGTTGGTATGTTCTTTCGTCTCCTGATGACGGCCGCCGGATTCAAGTCCTGAATCTCGCCCTGATAACACCCGGTCAGCGGGCTGCACTGCCCGGGTGTTACAAATCCCAACATCGACTAAACAAAAATGTAAAAAACATCGAAATGGCAAAACAGAGATTGTCATTAACCCGATTAAAATATTGAATAGTCACCGGGCGAAATTATCGCCAATTCCGCAGCTAACGTACCAGAGGGTGCATGATGTTTAAGAAAGGGTTAACGGTGTTATTGCTGGCCAGCGCGCTTTTTTCCGGTCAACTTTTCGCTACTATTCAGGGACATGAATATCTTCAGGTGCAGGATGCCGATCATTTACTACGACACACGGCCGACAGCGATGAACTTCGAGTGACGGCGGAAGAATCCGCCGCCGATCTTCGTGAACACCATCACTGGCAAAAATCACGCAAACCCGATACACATCTGAGCTAACGATTAACCTTTGCGCTTCGGCAGTGTCTTCATCAGTTCTTCTGGACTGACCGAAGCCACGACGCTGCCCGGCAACGGCATCTTCAGAATGTGGTGCTTCATCTTGCCGATTACGTGCATTTCGCACGGTCGGCAATCAAATTTCAGCGTCAGGACTTCATCGCCGTTAACCAGTTGCATCGGTGTTGCTTTCCAGCTTTTGATGTTACCTTTCGCCTGTTTCGGACACAGGTTAAAGGCGAAACGCAGGCAATGTTTGGTGATCATCACCGGCACTTCGCCCTTTTCTTCATGTGCTTCATAGGCTGCATCAATCAACTGAACGCCATAACGGTGATAAAACTCACGCGCTTTTTGGTTGTAGACGTTAGCCAGGAAACTCAAGTGCGTTTGTGGATAAACCGGCGCTGGCTGAGATACCGGTTTGCGGCTACCGCGCTGATAGCTTTGCAGGCGCGCTGCATCCAGCATATCAACGGCTTCACGCCGGAACTGATTTAGTTGACCGTTTGGCACAAACAGCGCGCCCGGCAGATTCACCTGAATATTACGGGCGTAGTACATAGTCTGACCAAGTTTTGCCAGTCCATCCTGTAGGTTACTCAACGCTTTTTCCGCATTGTTCGCTTCCTCAAACTGGTCGTCCAACGTATGGGTGATACTCACGCCCTCTTCACTGGTGAGCGTTAGAATCAACTGCTCCTGCCAGCCGCCGAGCTCAATATCGATCGCAACACGGCGTTCGCTGGAAGTTTTTGTTAACGCTTGCTGCCAGTTATGATCGAGGTTGCGATTCAGCGGATGATGCGGACGCACTTTGTGCAGGTCGGCGGGCATTTCATTCGGCCATACCCGATAACGATTGTTCCCCGTTTTTTCCACGGTGTTGGCGCGAAATCCAACAACCTCACGTTTGATTAACACGTTCAGGCCATCCCCGTTTGCCAGCGGTTCGGTCACTTCAACATCGAGATGATCTTTTGCCACCTTCAGGACTTCGCCGACCGGCAAACCGATAAACTTTGGTGAGTCGAATGCGCCAATATCCCCTTTACGGGCATTCACAAAATAATCGGTGCTGCCGCGATGGAAGGTTTTCTCTGTGGATGGAGTAAAGAAATGTTCGGTACGTCCCGCTGATGAACGGGCCAGATCGCCGCGCTCTTCAATAATGGCGTCGAGCATCTGGCGATAATGCGCGGTAATATTCTTCACATAACTCATGTCCTTATAGCGCCCTTCAATTTTGAAGGAACGCACACCTGCGTCAATCAACGCGCCCAGGTTGGCGGTCTGATCGTTATCTTTCATCGACAACAGATGTTTTTCATAGGACACCACGCGTCCCTGATCGTCTTTCAGGGTATACGGCAGACGGCAAGCCTGGGAACAGTCGCCGCGGTTAGCGCTGCGTCCTGTTTGTGCATGTGAAATATAACACTGCCCTGAATAGGCAACGCACAGCGCACCGTGAATGAAAAACTCAATGGTCGCATCGGTAGCCTGATGGATAGCATTAATCTGCTCAAGGCTCAGTTCGCGCGCCAGCACAATCTGGGTGAATCCCACATCGGATAGAAATTTCGCCTTCTCAACGCTGCGAATATCGCACTGGGTGCTGGCGTGCAGTTCAATCGGGGGAATATCCAGTTCAAGAATCCCCATATCCTGCACGATCAGGGCATCAACGCCGGTCTGATACAGATCGGTAATTAACCGTTGTGCGGGCTCCAGCTCATCATCATGCAAGATCGTATTTAGCGTCACAAAGATTTTTGCCCCGTAACGATGGGCAAAAGGCACTAATTCGGCAATATCTTTCAGGCTATTACTGGCGTTATGACGCGCGCCAAAACCTGGTCCACCAATGTAAACGGCGTCTGCGCCGTGCAAAATGGCTTCGCGCGCAATGGCGGTATCCCGAGCCGGGCTTAACAATTCAAGGTGATGAGGCTGCTGGCGCATACAGTTGTTACCATCCACAAGCGGTAAAAATGGCGGTTATTGTAGTCACAAGCGCGGCGTTTCGAAATAGTTTTCCCGATTAACCGCGTGGGTAATGGATCAGCGAGTGAAAATGAACCGTTTGCTCGCTACTGTTACGGTAGCTATGTGCCGTATCTCCGGCGAAACGGACACCTTCACCGGATTTAAGGGTGCGCCACTGCCCCTCAATACACATATCCAGCAGACCACTAATCACCACCACGTGCTCAATTACGCCGGTTTCATGCGGAGTAGATTCACTGAGCGCGCCGGGTGCCAGCAGTATCGAAAAATGATCGAAGCACAGTTGCGGATCCCACGGGAACAACGGCGTGACGACCATCGCCTGCTGCTGGGGATCGAATGTTAGCGTGCCTTCTGACTCTGGTGGTGAAATAAACGTTGAAAACGGGACGTTCAGTCCAGTGGCAATTTTCCACAATGTCGCCACCGTTGGACTGGATTCGTTGCGCTCAATCTGCCCCAGCATCGCTTTTGAGACGCCAGTTTCCTCCGCCAGACGCGAAAGGCTCCATTCACGCTGGTGACGTAGCGTCTTGAGCGTTGTGGCCAGATAGTGGGTTAAGTTGTCCATTTTTCTCCTTCGTCGCTCTCCTTTCTCGGGGCTACAGCTTAGCACTTGTACGCTATAACGCACAGTGCTACAGTAACTGACCGTTATAACGCACGCGGAGTTGCTATGCGCACATTTTCCATCCCCTTGCCTACAGTTTTGTCGGGTTTTGTGGCTGTCCTGGTCGGCTACGCCAGTTCAGCGGCCATTATCTGGCAAGCGGCGCTCGCCGCAGGTGCGACGACCGGACAAATCGCAGGCTGGATGACCGCACTGGGGCTAGCAATGGGGGTCAGTACGCTGGCGCTGACATTGTGGTATCGCGCCCCTGTTCTCACCGCATGGTCAACGCCCGGTGCCGCGCTGCTGGTGACGGGCCTGCACGGGGTATCGATTCAGGATGCTATCGGTGTTTTTATCGTAGCTAATGCATTGATTGTGCTGTGCGGTATAACCGGGCTGTTTGCCCGCCTGATGAAAATTATTCCCCACTCGCTGGCATCGGCCATGCTGGCCGGGATCTTGCTGCGTTTTGGTTTGCAGGCGTTCAATAGTCTGAACAGTGAGCTTATCTTGTGCGGCAGCATGCTGCTGGCGTGGTTGGTACTAAAAGTAATTGCCCCACGGTATGCCGTTATCGCGGCAATGTTGGTAGGTATAGCCATCGCCCTGGTTAAAGGTGACATTGTCACCGATGGTGTTAATCTGTCACCGGTGTTGCCAGCGTTTATTGCACCACACTTTTCATTAGCCCACAGTATCAGTATTGCGCTACCGCTGTTTCTGGTCACTATGGCTTCGCAAAATGCCCCCGGTATTGCGACCATGAAAGCATCTGGATATTCGTTACCCGTTTCACCCCTGATTGTTTTTACGGGTCTGTTGGCACTGCTATTTTCGCCGTTTGGCGTCTATTCCATCTGCATCGCCGCCATAACCGCAGCAATTTGCCAAAGCCCCGAAGCCCATCCAGATGCAAATCGACGCTGGCTCGCCGCAGCGGCAGCGGGTGTCTTTTACATTCTGGCTGGGGTGTTTGGCGGTTCGGTCACAGGACTGATGGCAGCCCTGCCCGTAAGCTGGATCCAGATGCTTGCTGGTCTGGCATTGCTTGGCACGATTAGCGGTAGTTTATATCAAGCCTTACATAATGAAGCAGAACGCGATGCGGCCATCGTGACTTTTCTGGTTACGGCCAGTGGTCTGACGGTATTTGGTGTTGGGTCTGCATTCTGGGGGCTGATCGTCGGCGGTATCTGCTACTCAGTGTTGACGTTATTTCGCCGCGCGTAACTGCGTTGGCGTTTTACCCGTCACTTGTTTAAACCGGTTACTGAAATGGCTCGCCGAACTGAACCCGCAGGCCATTGCAATATCCGACAGGCTGCGTGATGAATAACAGACCAGTTGCTGCGCCAGCGCCATACGGCGTTGCATGACGTACTGATGAGGCGCCATATTCATCGACTGGCGAAACATTCTGGCAAAATGGAATTCACTTAGCGCTGCTTCACCTGCCAGATCGCTCAACGTTATGGGATACGCCAGATGTGCTTCAATATAGGCCAGCACGTTGCGCAATGTGGCAGGCGCAAGCCCTCCGGTGACAACGGGAAGTCGCCATTGCACATTGCTGTAATGCTGGATCAGATGCGTTAACAGTAGTGAAGATGCTGCGCTAAGCGTGAGGTGATTGGCCGGTTGCTGCCAGTCGTTACCAAGCAAAAACTGACGGTAAACCGCCGTGATCCCCGGGTCACTGCCAAACGTATGCTCGTCCAGCGTGAAGCTATAGGGGCTTTTGTCCCAGACTTTTTCACCCACTTCGCGCAAATGCGCGTCCGTACAATAGAGATGAACAAAGGAAAGATCGTCACGAATATCCCAACTGGACTCACTCTCTTTCGGCATCAGGCAAAAACGGTCTGGTCCCCCGCCATTCTTCCAGCCTCCCGCCGTCTTGTGGTAACTCTCGTAACCATCTGCGATGTATAAACTCAGCGTATGGTGATCGCAATACTGGGTGATGGTATCGCGTTTGTTCGACCAGGCCGCCAGTTGGATCCCTGAATGTAACGCAACCGATTCATGCAGCACGGCATTATGTTTGCGCAAGTTTTCAAAGGCACCGTAGGGCTGAGACATACCATCACATTCAAAATAAGTTAGCAGGCTTTCAGTCTATATCAGCTACATATCGTTAACAGCTGCCTTTTCACTATTACGCAAAAAAAAGCGCAAGATTTTGCAAGTCCACCGCAAGCCGATGAAAGTCTCCTGCATTCCGTCGTGACACAGTGTAAGTCTGACGACAAAAAGAGAGAGTTGTATGAACGCACTGTTGTACTGCCTGGTGGTGGTTATTTGGGGAACGACATGGATTGCGATTTATTTGCAGCAAGGTCCGGTTTCTGCGCCGGTTTCTATCTTTTGGCGCTTCGCCGTTGCCAGCTCAGTGATGATAGTGTTCCTGTTGTTAAGCGGTAAATTACGCAAACTGTCTGGTCGCGATCATCTGTTTTGTCTGTTACAGGGCGGATGCGTTTTTTGCTTTAACTTCTGGTGTTTTTATACGGCTGCGGCGTGGATTAATACCGGTCTGGAGTCGGTGATTTTCTCAATGGCCGTCCTGTTCAATGCAGTCAATAGCTTCATCTTTTTTGGGCAAAAACCACCGCTGCGCTTCTATATTGCAGCGGGTCTGGGACTGACGGGCATCGTCACCTTATTCTGGCAAGATCTGCTCAACAGCGGGTTTAATCATTCACTGCTGCTGGGCATCGGCTTAAGCGCTCTGGGAACCTTCGGCTTCTCACTGGGCAATATGATCAGTCTGCGTCACCAGAAAAAAGGGTTAGAAGTGTTAACGACCAACAGCTGGGCCATGCTGTACGGCACATTGCTGATCGCGGCCATTGCGCTGGTGCGCGGCGACAACTTCACGCCACAGTGGACATTCAGCTATCTTAGCGCGCTGTTATATCTGGCTATTTTCGGCTCAGTGATTGCCTTTGGCGCTTATTTCACGCTGGTCGGTCGCATTGGACCCAGCAAGGCAGCATACAGCACGCTGCTGTTCCCGCTGGTGGCGCTGACGCTGTCAACATTGTATGAAGGATACATCTGGCAAGTTAACGCGATTGCTGGACTCGTGTTGATTTTACTGGGTAACCTGGTGATGTTTGCCAGGCCGGAAGCGCTGATGGGTAAACTATTCTATCGTCGTCGCGTGGCATAAAATAACGCACCATCCTGAGATGGTGCGTTCATCATTTTTATTGTGGTTTTTGGTTCACATCAAACATGGAAGCATCGGTTGCCATGTCATCAACAACTTTCTTCAACGTTTCGAACGCCATCGGCGTACTTTCGTTGTTCAGGTCTTTACCTTCACCCTTACGTACAACTTTAATCACCGGTTTATTGGTCGCTGCATCAATCAACTCACCCTCGAAATAGAGGTTGGTATCCATGGTACGGTGACCCGTCGCCATTTGCGTTCCCGCAACCAGCAGTGCAACCGGGACCACTTCATAGAACTGCAGTCCTTCTTTGCTGGTCGCAACACCGGTAATCGCTCCGCGGAAAATCAGGCTACGTGGCCCTGGGGTTGTAACCAGAGGTTTACGCTGACCGATCGCCGTTTTCAACTTCGTATTGGTATAGGTCAGTAATTGATCAAGAACCTGCTGCCCTACCTGTGTAGTAGGTTTAGGAACCGGATAATACGTTACCGGGTTATACACGATGTTGTCATATTTGGATTCGTTGTAGCTCGGATCAACCCAACGGAGTACCGTTTGTCCCGATGCTGATTTTGTTTCCTTCAGATCAGAGTAATTTTTTAAAAACCCAGAATATTTATCCGGCTCGGTCACTTTTGACGCACAGCCGGATAATGCCAACAAGCCAGTAAGCACTGCAACTTTAAATAAAGTTTGAGTACGCATGAAACGATCCCTTTAGTTTTCGCAATGATGCCTAAAAAGGATAGCAAAACAGTTTCATTTTGGATGTACTAAAAATGGTAAGCACCGCACAATTTTATCTCTGCGCTCAGCACAAAAAATGCTGAACGCAGAAAGAGTTAACCCAAACGGGAGGTTCAGGAAGTTTTGCGTGCCAGCATGGTGGCAAAGCGCAGTTTAATTCGATTACCGTTTTCATCTGTACGATGAAGTTCACCTACATCTTCGTTATATTTCAGCAGATCCCACCCGCAGTAATAGTTGCGTAATTCTCCGGTTTTAAACGCGAACGGAAAACCAACTGTGCACGGAAAATCATCAGTATCCATCGCTGCGACGATTAAGTTATATCCACCCGGTTTAGTACAACGTTGCATATTCTCAATAAGGCCAGGGATTGTTTTGGCTTCAAGAAACATCAGCACAACGGTAGATAGAATAAAATCGTATTCACCCTCAAAACGTAACGCATTAAGGTCAGCGACCTTCGCGTTCAGGTTGGTCAGCCCCTCAGCCGCTTTGATGCGCTCAAGGTTAGCGATGCTCATGGGGTTTTTATCCCATGCGGTAACGTCATAGCCGTTTGCCGCCAGGTACAGGCTGTTTCGGCCGTTACCGCAGCCCAGATCTAACGTTTTACCTGGTGCAACCACTTTTGCCGCTTCAACGACATCGGAATGCGTACGGGTTAAATCATATTTTTCAGTAAAGTAGTTTTCGTCGCAAAGGGTCATTATTTATCCTCAGATTTCAGTAATGCAGCACGCTCCGTGCGGATGAGCAGTTTCCCCTGCATCAGCAATGCAAACGTACGTATCAGTAATAATGCAATGATAAAATTGGTAAAAATAAACAGTGGGATAGACAGCGTATGAAAAAATCCTGATTCACTGCCGTGTCCAAGATGCAATCCCGTTGTCGCCAACGCAGACACGCCAAACGAGAAGCTCCAGAATGACGCATTAAATGGCTGTGACAAATACCACGGCATAAGGCGTAGCATGAACAGAAGTTGCAGCAGACCATAACCAAATAGCATTTTAGCTAACGTATCCCCCTCGCCGCCGTTGACGCTAAGCCAGGCGCTACAGGCCACCAGCGCGGGTGCCAACTGTATACCAAGTGAAGTCCGTAAAACCGTCGGCAGCTCGCCGCAGCTTCGTAAACGTTGCAGAATCACTGGCTCCAGGCTGAGCCATGAAAATACCCCGGCGCCCAAAAACACCAATCCGGCATCGTTGAACCCAAGTGCACCACAGGCCATGGCGCTGATAAAGTTATTGGCAACGGTTGGCAGATACAGACCCGGCGTGGTGGCCTCTTCCGGATGCTCCCCACGCCACAGCCCTGCCGTTTGCCAGGCGGCGTACGCCAGCTGTATCACCACGCCGATGCTGAACAATCCTAACGCCAGCGGTCGATACCACGGTACAAAACCAATCGCGACCAGCATCGTTGTTGCTGGAAACAGACTGACAAAACTGCTCATCACCGGATGACGAATTTCCGCCAGTACGCTGTGCGGAAAACGTAGTAAGCGATTCACAAATGCCAGCGTCAGCAATCCCCAGATGACCATCGCAAGGATGACTAAGCCATCACCAATCCAGTGGCTCACCGGCCACACCTGGCTGGCGTAACGCCACGCAAATCCCATCCCAATTGTACCCAGTACCATGCCAAAATAACCGGCCGGAAGATTGAGGACCCGTTCACTCTGTTTGTTCTTACTCATTTTGTTTATTTTTTAAAGTATATTTGAAATGCATTTTATGGAATATCTGCCGGTTTAGCCAGTGCAGAAAACTTTGCTACGTTTAACTAAGGTGCGCAACATGGAAATGAGCTATGACCAAATACCGTCTAAGCGATGAATCTCGCTCCTTTAGTTACCAGGATAATGGCAATAAAAAAAGTGTATTACTACGCCAAATCATCGCACTCATTGATTTTAATGATGTTAGATCCGGTACGCTCGGTGGCTGGATTGATGATGAAAGCGTTCTGTCGCAAAGCGGTAATTGCTGGATATACGATGAGAATGCGCTTGCGTTTTCCGGCGCGACGATAACCGGAGACGCCCGTATTACACAGGCAAGCGTGGTCAGAGACGGCGCGCAGATTGGTGATGCCGTCTGGATTGACCGAGCAGAAATCAGCCATAACGCGCAAATACGTGACAACGTCACCATTCAGGATTCTATTGTTCGCGGTGAGTGCCTCATCTGCGGTGATGCACGCATTGTGTGTGACTCTGAAATCATTGCAGCCAGGGGGTTAACCCGTGAAAGCGACCAGCTCCTGCAAATTTACGAGCGGGCGGCAGTCAGCAATTCTCGTGTGGTGCATCAGGCGCAAATCTATGGCGATGCGATGATCAATTATGCCTTTATAGAACATCGGGCTGAAGTTTTTGATTTTGCACGGATAGAAGGCAATGAAGAGAATAATGTCTGGATCTGCGATTGCGCCAAAGTCTATGGGCATGCACGCGTCATCGCCGGAACGGATGAAGACGCCATTCCTACCCTGCGCTACAGCTCGCAGGTGGCGGAACACGCGGTGGTTGAAGGTAACTGCGTGCTGAAACACCACGTGCTGGTTGGGGGGCATGCGCAATTACGTGGCGGACCGCTCCAGCTTGACGGTCACATCCTGATTGAAGGCTATGCCTGTATTCTGGGTGAAGTGCTGATCGAGCATCATATTGAGATAACCGATCAGGCCCAAGTTGAAGCCTTTGATGGCGATGCAATCCATCTGCGCGGGCCAAAAGTGATCAACGGCGAACAACGTATCACGCGCACCCCTATCGCCGGTTTATTCTGAAGAGCCATCAATGATGCGGGCGTAGAGATTCACGTCATGGTAATCGCCATTAAGGAACTCCGCCTGTTGCATACATCCTTCCAGTCGGAAGCCATTGCGCAGCGCCACCTGGTTGCTCTCAACGTTATCTACACGACATTTAATCACGAAGCGGCGAATCTCCTGGCGCTGCGCATAATGATGAATCATTGCCTGTAGCGCCTGAGACAGAATGCCTTTGCCCTGGTGCTCTTCACCCAGCCAATAACCAATATAAGCGGCTTTGTTCAGCGGCTCTATCTGGTTAAACGAGATAACGCCAGCCACCTCCCCTTGTTCGAAAATAAGGAACATTTTGGCGTAGCCGCGCTGGTGCAACATCATATTCCCCTGCACGTTCTTACGCGTGTCGTCCTCAGATTCGACAAACTGCGGCCAGTTCAGTGACTGTTGGAGCCAGGTTTTATTTTTAAGCACCAACTGATGCAGAGGGGTGACGTGGTGTTCTTCTACCGCCCGCAGTTCCAGCGCGTCACTAACGATAATTATTTCTGACATGTTTATCTCCTTTGCGATCGTAAACGGGGCATTTCTGACTGGCAGTAGCCGATATTACTCTGTTTAGCGCCGGGGATGTCTTATTTTTATGCTGTAACAGCAATCACTTAGAAAGAATCTCTGGCGTGGAACCCGTTACTCTGGTGATCCGGGTATCCCCTGATGGATAGACCGTAATGATGACAATAACACTTTCATTCTATTGCTAAGGAGCAAGCATGGCAGCACCTTTGGGTCGTTTAGCACTTATTCCGCTTTTACTGATTACCGCCTGTCACCAACCTGTTTCCACCACGCAAGCGGGCCCCGTTCCCTTTGCCGTCAATAAGCAACAGGTCGTGGATAATACCACGCTGGAAATTTCCCGTAGCGCGCTGGAATATAACATTCATAAAGTTCAGCAACTGCTGGGAGATAAAACCCGGATGTGCGCCATTCTTAAAGGCGACGCGTATGGCCACGATCTCTCACTGGTAACGCCAGTGATGATGCAAAACGGCGTGCAATGTATTGGCATCGCCAGCAACGAGGAGATTAGTACCGTTCGCCTGTCAGGCTATACATCGCAGCTCATGCGCGTGCGTAACGCGACGGAAAAAGAGATGCGCCAGGCGGCGGATTTCGATACCGAAGAGCTTATCGGTAATCTGGATATGGCTAAGCGTCTAAGTGCAATCGCTCAGGAGAAAGGTAAAACTATTCGTATCCATCTGGCGCTGAACTCTGGCGGTATGTCGCGTAACGGTCTGGAAGTCAGTACCGCTGCAGGTCTGGAAGAAGCACGCGCTATTTCCGCATTACCTGGCCTGAAAATTGTCGGCATCATGTCGCATTTCCCGGAAGAAGATGCGGCAGTGGTAAAACGCGATCTGGCCCGTTTCAATACGCAATCAGCCCAGGTACTGAAAATTACCGGTCTTAAGCGCGAAGATGTCACCCTGCATGTCGCGAATACGTTCGCTACCCTGACCGTTCCAGAATCCTGGCTCGACATGGTGCGTGTTGGCGGTATTTTCTATGGCGATACCATCGCCAGCACCGAATACAAACGCGTCATGACGTTTAAATCTGCCATCGCGTCGGTAAACCATTACCCCAAAGGAAACACCGTCGGGTATGACAGAACCTATACCCTTAAACGTGATTCCGTTCTGGCCAATATCCCGACAGGTTATGCCGATGGTTATCGCCGTGTGTTCAGTAATGCGGGGCACGTGCTGATCCGCGGCCAGCGGGTTCCGGTACTGGGTAAAACATCCATGAATACCGTGATCGTCGATGTAACCGATTTGCCGCAGGTTGCATCCGGTGATGAAGTGGTGCTGTTCGGTAAACAGGGAAATGCGCAGGTTAGTGCAGAAGAAGTCGAAGAAATTAGCGGCGCGTTGTTCACTGAAATGTCGATCCTCTGGGGGGCGACGAACAAACGCGTGATGGTCGATTAACACCTAAAACAGGAAGGGCTTCCGTTTCTCGCAGGAAGCCCTTTTACACAGCAAGCGCCGTTCTACTTAGCTCTCACTGACACTCTCTTTTTGCAATATTTTGAGCAGATCTTCCTTCAGGTGGAGTTTCTGTTTCTTAAGACGAACAATGTCCAAACTATACCCCCGACCATCCGAACCTTCCAGTCTGGAGATCTCATGATCAAGGCTGTTGTGTTTTTCGAATAAGGACAGAAAGCGAGGGTTCTCGGATTTCAGTCGGGAAATAAGGTCTCTGTATTCTGGAAACATACTTTCTCCCTGTTAGTGGACAAGAACGTGTATAAGAAATACACACCCACAGAGTACCCATTTGCCATACAGAAAAATGCGAACAGGATCGAGTAAATAGTGTACAGAGTCGTTATGAGGATGAATGCAGATACGGCTCCCCATCAGGAGAGCCGTAAAGGGCGTGATTAACGCATCTCGCGGTCGTCAACGTACTGACGTTTATCCGGCGCTGGCGGGAAGTACTGATACAGCCAGGTTTCGCTGATGGCGTCACCCTGACAACGCAGGAACATACGCATATCTACCGGATCGGTCGAGTCAGAGGTTGGATACCAGTCAAACTGAATGCGATAACCGTCGATAGGCTCCACGTAGAGGATCTCAATCTGTTTCGCTTCACCGCTGGAGAGCGTAATCACCGGTTCAATGCCTTTCGGCGCAGCCGCTTTTAGATCGCCACCAACGAAGTCAACGGCAAAACGACGCGCCCATTTTTCTGGGTAATGCTCGCCCGGTGCCCATCCTTCCGGGAAACCGCCCATGCCTGTCCGGGTCGCCATCACGCGAGCCAGCGGTGAACGCACCGGCGGCTGAGCGCTCCAGTACAGGCGATATTTGAATTCCAGCTCATCGCCGGCTTTGATCTTCTTGTCCGGCTGCCAGAAGCAGACAACGTTATCCAGCGTTTCGCCGGTCGTCGGGATCTCCATCAGACCGATGGTCCCCTTGCCCCACTGGTTGCGCGGTTCGACCCACAGGCTTGGGCGCTTGTTATACCAGCCCATGATGTCCTGATAATGGGAGAAGTCGCGATCGAGTTGCAGCAAGCCAAACCCTTTCGGGTTGTTATCGGTATAGGCGTTGAACTGCAGCTTTTGCGGGTTATTCAGCGGACGGCAGATCCACTCGCCATTGCCCCGCCACATCGCCAGACGATCGGAGTCATGGATTTGCGGGTGAATAGTGTCGCACATCCGACGCTCGTTGTTGCCGCAGCTGAACATGCTGGTCATCGGCGCAATGCCGAGCTGCTTGATGTCTTTGCGCGCATAGATGTGGTTTTGTACATCCATAATCACCTGCGTTTTCTCGCAGTGGATCACGAACTTGAATGCGCCGGTTACGCTTGGGCTGTCGAGAAGCGCATACACGGTAAAGGAGGTTGCGCCCGGTTTAACCGTTTCGAACCAGAAAGAGGAGAAATCAGGAAATTCTTCTTTACTGTCGGTGTAGGTATCTATCGCCAGACCACGGGCCGATAAACCGTACTGATAGGTGTCATCCACGGCGCGGAAATAGCTGGCGCCCAGGAAAGAAACGACATCGCGGCGGGCCAGTTCTGGCGCTTTAAACACGCGGAATCCAGCGAATCCGAGGTCAGTCTGCCCTTCCAATTGTTTGGTATCCACACCCGCGTCGTTGTATTTAAACAGTTCCGGACGGAAGTGAATTTCACGCGCCATATGCGTACTACCATCAACCGAGAACATGCGTACACGACGACGGAAGCCCATTCCCACGTGGAAGAACTGCGCATCAAGCTGACGATTTTCAACATTGTTCCACAGAGACTGCTCTGCATCATATTGAATGCTGTTGTAGGCCTGCGGCGTCAGTTTCGCCAGCGTGTCCGGTAACGCGCGTGGTGCACCGCCCCAGGGTTTCTGTGCTAAGTCATGGGCCATCGATTGCAGAACGGAAAAATCAAAACGTACGGTTTTTCCGTCTGCAATGTCAGACTCTGCCGCAAAGGCGGCGCGGGAAAAGAGTGATGCAATACCACTGGTTCCGCACACGGCGGCCATTGCCATTGAACCTTTAATAAATCGTCTGCGATTCATGCCTGAAAGTGAGTCCTTCTGGTCGTGTAAATGGTCCCGCGCCGGTCAAAATCAGCGGCAAGAGAGTGCACATTTCTGACCGCTCACTCTAGACAAAATTCATTAATAATCCAATTGTTGGTCGCCGATTATCTGTACAAAATCGAAAATATTTTATGTCGATGGGAACAGACCGAATCCCATGTAAATTCCGTTAAAGTAAACCACACCGACGTTTACTTCGTTCTTGAGCCTCCTGATACAGCGCAAACTCATCATAAACCGCGCAACCCAGCGCCTGTTCAAACGCGTCGCGGCTGGAATTTCCGTGGCTGCGAGCCTGTGTTTCATTACCCAAATTGGACTGGAAAATTCCTGCGGCGCTCACCGGTAAAAAATCTTCGTAGGTGATGGGTTGCGCAACCAGCCAGCCCCGTTCAATAAGCGGCTGCGGATCGTCATCCGGGCGAATCGCCTGCCGATGCGCTTCACCCGATGGCGTCAGACGATAGCGGAACCAGGCTAGCCCCTGCTGGCGCAGCAGGAATTCGCTGTCCGGGAAGGCTTTAAACACCTCCTGAAGGTGTAGCTGGTGCGTCAGATTGTCTTTCCCCGTTCCCGCTTTATTCAGCAATTCGTCGTACAACGCTCTGCCTTTCGGTGTCAGGGCCACGCCGCGCTGTTCGATTTCACCAAAACGTGCCGTGTGAGTGCCGCGCATTTCACCGGCAAACAACACCGGTTCTTCCAGCGCTTTGAAACTGGTCTGACGCAATAAAATGGGCACCTCGCGGCGCGGCGGCCCTTCAATCAGTATTTTCGGTTCAATGCCGCATTCCGGCATCATCGACTGCACCCGGTCAATATCCAGCGTTCGCGGTGTCAGATGGTTGATATGACAACCGGGGAAGCACACCACATCGGCAATCAGCCGGTGTTCGTTGTGTAATGCGTGATAGGTCGCTTCATCGACCGTGGCATGCTGATGCCAGCGGAATGTTTCCAGCGCTTCATGCACAAATTCTTGCGCCTGTTCAGATGTAAAACTGCCCTGCGCATCAAATTCATCCAGCAGTTCGTGGCAACGGCGAGTGAAAATATCGCGTTTCGCGAGGATCTCAGCGGCTTTTTGCCGCAGCGCGGCGTTTTCGATTAGTTCGAGCCGTAATAACGAGGTGAATACCCGAAACGGGTTGCGCGATAGCGAGGCATCGTCGATGGGACGAAAGGCTGTGGAATGTACAGGGACGCCCGCCTGGGAGAGATCGTAATAACTCACCGGATACATGCCCATAACGGCAAACATCCGGCGCAGCGTAGAAAGCTCCTGCGCGGTACCCACTCGAATGGCACCATGACGCTCAACGTTTAGCCGGGCCAGTTCATCCGCATTCGCCAGTTTTTCATGCAGCGTCGGATTATTTTCCAGTACCGCCAGATTCACATCAGCGACAAGTTCCAGCAACGTGCCGTACTGCGGGACTTCCTGCTGGTACATTGCTGACATTGCCTGCGAAAATTGTTCCCGAATCTCATCTGCCGTGATGGTGTTCGCCATAATGTCATGCCTCCAGTGAATATTACCTGGAGTGTAGAAAACGCCGCTGACTCCGGTGGGAAGAATTTACAAAGTGTGACCCCGCGTAAACTTCCCACCCATACAAAAGATGAACAGTACCTACTGGCGTGGTTTCAAATGACTTTCCAGCCAGGGCAGCATCTGTTTTTTACGGCTAAGCATACCTTCTACCTTGCAAGGCTGCGGGATGTCTGAAAGTTCTGATCCAGCAAACCATAGGCTGGTGTCACCCAGATTGATGTCAGTGAGCATCAGCACGACTAACGCAGCGTTCTTTTCTTCTGCATAGCGCGCCATTTCCTGACGGAGATCGTCCAGCGCTGTATCAACCTGTTGCAGCGCATAGAGTTCGAGCTGCGCTACACAGACTGAATGTCCATGGATGGTGAAGGTTTTAATGTCTTTCTGCAAAAGTTCCCGGGCACTCATCCCTTCCACACTTGTTTTAGCTGACAGCAGGTCGCGACTGAAAGCGTCAAGATCCACTCCGGTTTTTTGGGCCAGCGCATCAACCGCCAGGCGATCGTCAGTGGTCGTCGTTGGTGAACGAAGCGTGACAGTGTCACTCAATACGGCGCCGAGCAGTAAAACAGCCTCAGCTGAAGATAATTGATTGCGTTCATCCTCCGTCATCAGTTGCCACAGCAGGGTTGCGCTACTGCCGACAGGCTTCACCCACACTTCCGGTGGCAGACGGGTGACTAACCCACCAAGTCGGTGATGATCGATAATTCCCACCACGTTACTTTCTGTTAACGATTCCGGTCCCTGGGCCGGCTCGGTGAAATCGACCAGCCAGACATCACGATCGGTCAGTTCAAACGTCAACCGTTCAGGCATCGTCAGCCCCGCATGCTCAAAGATAAACTGCGTTTCGCGATTAGGCTCGCCCAAACGCCATGCCGTCGCCTGCTGGCCACGTAAACTAAGCCAACGCGCCGTCATTGCGGCGGTGCAGATGGCATCGCTATCGGGATTAAGGTGCCCTATTACATGTATCATTCATCAGTGCCTTGTGAAGAGAAATCGTTCAAAAGTAAACAATCACCAAAGTATAACGACTGGGCACACTCCCTTCCATGATCCCACCACCCAGCAATGCTGTACAAAACATAAGCAAAATAAATCAGTTGTAAGTAAAACATGATAAATGTTAATAATATTTTGCTATCAGGTTATCAAAAACAAACAACTTTACTTGTCACCGATACGGCTCTGTTTTTAACATCGCTTATGGAAAAAAATGTTCTGTTCAATCAGCGCATTCGCTTGCGCCACCTTCATACTTTTGTCGCCGTTGCACAGCAGGGAACGTTGGGGCGCGCGGCTGAGACCCTTAACCTGAGCCAACCGGCTCTCTCCAAAACGCTAAATGAACTGGAGCAACTGACCGGTACCCGTCTCTTTGAGCGTGGCCGCCTTGGCGCGCAGTTAACGCTGCCCGGAGAACAGTTTCTTACCCACGCGGTAAGAGTGCTGGATGCGCTCAACACCGCCGGACAAGCGTTAAATCAGCGCGAAGAATCGCAGACTGATGTCGTACGGATCGGGGCCTTACCCACCGCGGCACTGGGCATTCTGCCTGCGGTAATTGGTCCTTTCCACAAGCAGCAAATGGAGACCACGCTACAGGTCGCCACCATGAGCAATCCGATGATTCTGGCAGGTTTAAAATCCGGGGAAATCGATCTTGGCATTGGTCGCATGGCCGATCCGGAATTAATGGTCGGTCTGAACTATGAATTGTTGTTTCTGGAATCACTTAAACTGGTCGTGCGCCCTAACCATCCGCTGTTGCAGGAAACCATCACGTTAAGTCGGGTAATGGAGTGGCCGGTGGTGGTTTCGCCAAAAGGAACCGCGCCTCGCCAGCACGCAGAAGCATTGTTGCAAAGTCAGGGTTGTAAAATGCCGCCAGGCTGCATTGAAACGCTGTCAGCATCGCTTTCCCGCCAGCTGACGGTTGATTACGACTATGTGTGGTTTGTCCCTTCAGGCGCGGTTAGAGAGGATTTACGCCAGGCGACGCTGGTGTCGTTGCCGATACCTACCCATGGTGCGGGTGAACCCATCGGTATTCTTACCCGTGTCGATGTGCAACTCTCTCAGGCCGCGCAGATCCTCATCGCCGCAATACGCAAAACCGTACCGTTTTGATGCCAAATATTAAGGGACCATCAGGTCCCTTAATTTATTGTTAAAACGTTTCCCAGTTATCGCCACTGGCCGTTGCCGTCTGCGGACGCGAATGGTCAGGCGTAGTGGTTACGGGAGGGCGTTTAATTGCACTCGTTCCCGTTAAGCGAAATGTACCTACGGCTTCCGTTAAGCGCGCCGCCTGCTCTTCGAGAGAGGCCGCCGCAGCCGATGCTTCTTCAACCAGCGAGGCATTTTGCTGCGTAACCTTATCCATTTCTGATATCGCCTGGCTCACCTGTACGATACCCCGGCTCTGCTCATCAGAAGCCGCCGCGATTTCCAGCATGATATCGGTCACGCGTTTTACCGCATCGACAATATCCGTCATCGTATTGCCCGCCGCGACGACTTCTCCGGAGCCCTGGTCAATCAGTCGGACTGATTCGCTGATCAATCCTTCAATCTCTTTTGCCGCCTGAGCGCTGCGGCTTGCCAGCGTACGGACCTCACTAGCGACCACGGCAAATCCACGCCCCTGCTCTCCTGCCCGCGCCGCCTCAACCGCCGCGTTCAGCGCCAGGATATTGGTCTGGAAAGCAATGCTATTAATCACGGCTGTGATTTCGGAGATTTTCTTCGAACTCGTTGAGATATTGCCCATGGTTTTCACCACGCCAGAAACCATCTGACCGCCCCGACTGGCCTTACCGGACGCATCTTCCGCCAGCTTGCTTGCGTGATGCGCGTTGTCGGCGTTTTGCTTCACCGTGGCGGTCAGCTCTTCCATGCTGGCTGCCGTTTGTTCAATCGCTGCGGCCTGTTGTTCAGTACGTGAAGACAAATCGGTATTACCCGCCGAAATCTCACTGGTACCGCGGTATATTTCTTCCGCACCCTGACGTACCGTACCCACCGTTTTCCCCAACGATCGTTGCATTGTCTGCAGATGGCGGCTCAGGCGACCAATTTCGCTGCGCCCGGTCGGTTCATCTTGCATGGTCAGATCGCCCGCGGAAATTTGCTCAATACGCTTGGCCGCGCGTAACAGAGGATGAATGACCGTGCGGCGCAGAACAATGAACGTCATTACGGTCAGCGCCAGCGCAAGAACGAATGCACCCAGCATAAAAGCCATGCCGAGCTGTGTACGCTGGTGCGCCTGTTCGCTTAACTGGTTCGCCCTTGCGGTACGAATGTCGATCGCTTTTAACAACACCTTGTTGTAAGCAGAGTCCAGCGGTCTGGCCTGTTCATTTTCATGGTTGATGATCGCTTCAAACATGCCGTTTTTAGCGTACTTCAACATAGGCTGTAAGCCGTCGATATAGGCTTTGAAGCTGGCGCTCAGTTCAACATCTAACGCTTCATCGGCAGACGTTTTTACCGCGCGTGACATATAAGCATTGAAACCGTCCTGCGACTGCTTGATCCGTTTTTCGGCCTCGGCAATATTGGCCTTCATGTCATCCATTTCGGCAATACGGCTCGCCGCGCCGGCGTGGATCATGTTGATACGTGCGGTACGTAAATGGTTAGAGCTGTTAGATAACCCCATCCTGACCTGAATCTCATCGGTCACGTCGCGCTGATCGCGATCGGCCTGCATAAGAAAATAGCTTGCCAGTCCGGAACTTAAGGCGAACAGCAGAAGGATGCCACCGAGAATGGAGGAAAACAGCGGAACCAGCCGGATTTGATGCAGAAAGCCCAGTTTATGCTGGGCTTGCATCGATGTAGTGTTGTCCATGACCGTCGACTCTCTTGTAGGGTTTATGCGTGAAAACACGCCCGTTAGATAGTCATCGGCAATCCAGGAAGTTTACTTACCGTGAAAAGCGCCGGATTCGTCACACTTTCACAACATAATTCTAAAAAATTCAGGAAAGTGCCAGCGGTTAAATCCGCTGGCCAATGAATCAGTTATCGCCAAAGTGGATAACGGTACGGATGGACTTACCCTGATGCATTAAATCGAACGCTTCGTTAATCTGCTCCAGCGGTAAACGGTGGGTAATAAAGGGATCCAACTGAATTTTCCCACTCATTGCTTCTTCAACCATGCCAGGAAGTTGAGTACGCCCTTTCACGCCGCCAAACGCGGAACCGCGCCAGACGCGCCCGGTAACCAGTTGGAACGGACGCGTTTTGATCTCTTGCCCTGCTCCCGCCACGCCAATGATGATGCTTTCGCCCCATCCTTTATGGCAACATTCCAGTGCCGCGCGCATCACGTTAACGTTGCCGATACATTCAAAGCTAAAATCCACGCCGCCATCGGTCAGCTCAACGATCACATCCTGAATCGGTTTGTCGTAATCCTTCGGGTTGATGAAATCAGTCGCGCCCATTTCACCTGCCAGCTTAAATTTTTCCGGATTGGTATCAACGGCCAGAATACGCCCGGCTTTCGCCTGCACCGCGCCCTGAATTACCGCCAGACCAATACCGCCCAGACCAAATACGGCGACGGTGTCGCCTTCTTTCACTTTTGCGGTGTTATGGACTGCTCCGATACCGGTGGTCACGCCACAACCCAGCAGACACACTTTGTCCAGCGGGGCCTGCGGGTTAACCTTCGCCAGAGAGATCTCCGCGCAAACGGTGTATTCGCTGAAGGTGCTGGTGCCCATATAGTGATAAATCGGCTCACCGTTATACGAGAAGCGCGTTGTGCCATCCGGCATCAAACCTTTGCCCTGGGTCGCACGTACGGCCTGGCACAGGTTGGTTTTACCCGATTTACAGAACTTACACTCGCCGCACTCTGCGGTGTACAGCGGGATCACATGGTCACCCGGTTTCAGACTAGTGACGCCTTCGCCGATTTCAACCACAATGCCGCCACCTTCGTGCCCAAGTACCGCCGGGAATACGCCTTCCGGATCGTCACCAGAGAGCGTAAAGGCGTCGGTGTGGCACACGCCGGTATGGGTAATTTTAACCAGCACTTCACCTTTCTTTGGCGGTGCTACGTCGATTTCGACAATTTTTAACGGTTGGCCGGGGCCGAATGCAACTGCTGCACGTGATTTCATTTGTCTCTTCCCATTATTGCGAGGTGATGATGTTATTTTAGATAAGCACGCAGAAGATGGCCGATTTCAGCCATGCGCACGGCACGCTGGTCTGGCGTTGTTTCTCCGCTGACCAGCTCGTCTTTCAGATGGATCTCAACCATTTCGCCCATCAGGCCATTGGATGCACCGCGCACGGCGGCAATTTGCTGCAGGATTGCCAGACACGGTTCGCCAGATTCAAGTGCACGCTCAAGCGCATCAACTTGACCGCGAATACGGCGTACACGGGTAAGAATGCGTTTCTTGTCTTCAGGTGAATGCGGCATACGCCCTCCGGATACTATAGGGGGGTATACTATCAGATTTGTTATTTGGCTGTAAAATATATGATTTATTTAATATCAGTAGCTTAGGTTAAGCTGTTATCGGATATATGCGGACACCCGTTTACTATCGCCTGCACAGGCAAACGGAACCCCGGTTTATATCCACAGCGCTTTGTGGGTATGAATGACTGCCGCCAGTTCCCGCTGGCGGCGGTCAACCACCTTCTAATAGTCACTACGCTGCGATGGAGCTGGGTGCTGATTACTGGCAATAAAAAACCGCCCGAGGGCGGCTGATTTTGATGTGTAACGGTTTAGCTAATTGGTTGATGATTAGTGTCTAATATCATTTCCCAAATATTGAAATTCGGCACAATTGATATGAAATTATTAATATTTACCAGCCTATTAATCTGCACTTCCGCGTTCGCGACTGTTTCCCCTACTGGCCCAGAGGCAGCAGCATTGAAATTTAATCACTGGTATGTTGCACAATTGTTAAAAGAGAAAAATCCTTTAACGGATTACGCTGGACTTAAACCTTACGTCACTACCAGCACGATTGCCGCATTGAAAAAATCTAATGCGGCTGACCCCAATACCGAAGACGTACCGGACTCTGATATGTTTATCAAAGCCCAGGATTATAGTGAAGACTGGCGGCAGATCGAGATTGTGTCGTCAGATTATGATCCCGTGTGTATGCAAGTTTATGTGTCGTTTGGAACGAATAAAGCACATACCGTTATCGACTGTATGGTGCAGGAAGGCGGGGCCTGGAAAGTTCAATCTGTAGCCAGACAGGATATCTTGCCGAACATCAGTCTAAAGTAATCTATGTAAAGCCCGTTAATTCGTACGGGCTTCATTCCCCTTAATTATTTTTTCGTTGCGCTATAAGCTTGCGCAAATCGATACCAAACCGTTTTTTAATACCCCGAAGATAACTTCCTTCAGCCCCTTATAACCGAGCATACCCAACACAAACACGATCTCATTGTGTGTAAATGTGACCTCGCCAACTTGCGGGATAGTGAACGTTACGTTTGGGAGGTGAGCTGCTGCAAACATCATGATCACTGCCCCGATCAGGACGTCACCGCAACATTCACGGAACTTTCCACCCCAATGAAAAAACCGAACGATAACGCCCAGGGCAACCAGGATTACTAATTTATGGTTCACCGCAGCAGATTTATCAATACCTCATCACAGGCCATCGCGAGGGAACGGATATTATTCAGCATTTCAAGGAGTACGGCAGCAGAGAAACGCAGCATCACAAGTTTGTATTACTGCCAGGACTAAATAAAATTATTTTTTTATCACATTAATTTGAACAACACCCTGATTGGCTTTAACTGTGTCAGATGCACCCAAAGATTATGTAAATTAATAATGCCTGCCTGAGCCAGTATTGCCAGGGTGATCATCAATGTGGACGCGGTAATCACAAGCATCAAACGACTAATATTTTTCTGGATCCTGATCTGCTGCTTTTCCCGTTTATCTTCAGATTCCCATGAAATAATTGTTGAAATAGCCTTGCCTTGTATATAATATTTTTTATCACTAAATCTGACATCTTCTGTAATTACAAGTGACTGGAGCAGCAGAAAGACCTTCCTCCTGAAATCTTCATTCTTGATATGTTTATACCAAAGCGTCCCGTACAATAGATCAATAACCTCATCACATGTCACTCCAGTGTGAGTTTTCTCTGGCGATTGATGTACATATTCGTTCACCAGCATCTGTAGCAACATTACACGATCAAGTCCATTCAACGCCCTGTTACTGGCGAATGAAAAAAAGAGATTGCTTTTTGCTCTCGCCAGAGCATTTTTTGCATAAGCAATACGCGTAAAATAATTTATTGCAAAAAGAAAAATAGAATCAAACCTTAACGGACCTTGCTTTCTCCAATGAATAATCTCAACATTCATTTTTTCAATATCATTGAGTGGAAGGTTTATTTTCTCCATATAGGCGTGCTGCTCAGTATGCCATTTTTCAAGCACAACATTTTTGCCTCTTAGATTCACAAGCTGATATTTTTCTTGTTTTACATCCGAAAAATAAACACCATAGTAATTATATACTTGATCATCCACATGATTTTTCAGAGTAAACCGTGGCAGAAAATAACGCCATAATCTACCTTTAGCTCTCGAAACTAAGGATTCTATGAACATAATTACGCTCTAACATCTTTAATTTGTCACAGTTAATGATAGTTCACTGTGCGAATAAAAAAGCCCTCCCCATTCAATAATGAGGAGGGCTTTTGTACACCGATTTAGTGCTTATCAGTGATCTCAACAACGACATGGCGATCTGGAGCAAGGCAATTAATCAGCTGCTGTCCGGTCTGCCCATCACAACTGGATCCCGTGACAGAATCACTCGAACCATGTCCTTGTGCAGTAATATTTGCAGCTGGCATGCCTAACGCGACTAATTCATCGGCAACAGCCTGCGCGCGCTGGGCTGACAGTTGCTGATTATAATCTGCGGCTCCGGTGCGATCGCTATAGCCAATAACAACGGTCGCTTTGTCTTTGGCCGGTTGCAGACCGGGATTTCGGTATAACTGCGCAATCGCCGCTTTCCCTTCTGGGGTTAATGCTGCTGAATCATAACCAAACATCACATCAGATTTTAAGTTAAAACGCTGAGGTTCAGGCGCAGGAGTTGCGGCAACTGCCGGTGCAGGCGTAACCTCCGCGTCGTCATGCTGGCCAAAGCGATATGACAACCCAGCGGTAACGGAACTAACATCGCTTGATACGCCAATCTGGTTTTCATTACCCACATTGCTCACCCATTGATATTCCACGCGGCCAGCCCAGTTCTTGTTAAAGGCATATTCCGTACCAACAGCCACAACCGGACGCACACCGGTATCAAAGCGGTTATTGCCTTTAATATCTGACTCCGCGCGATATCCCATTGCCCCTGCACGGCCGTAGAGATCCCAATTATCTGTCAGACCATAACTTGCCTTCAGAGATAATTGCAGGCCCTGACTTTTCATTTGAGAACCAGATGCGCCATTTTTACCGTTGAATTGCATGTTGCCTAAATAGTCATAACCGCCTTCAACTGCCAGCCATGGAGTAATCTGATAGCCTGTAAATACACCACCACCGACGTTATCGCTATCAAAACCAACATCACCATATTTATTACCATTAGCCCCCGTTTGCTGGCTTGCGCTGGTATCAAAGTAATGCGACCAACCAAATTTCCCACCAGCATACCAGGTTCCCGCATCCGCTGCGGCAAATGCCGTAGTCGCGGTCAGCGCATTTGCAATAATGAGTGTAATAAGCGTCTTTTTCATAAATTTCCTATTATAGACTTGCCGTTTGTCAGTTAGTTATCTGTTAGTCGGCGCTACAATAAAATTTTTAATGGCGGCTGATAATCGTTTTTTTATTTATTTCTGGACAGTTTTAGAATCGCTCTTAAGACTTATTTACGATAACCACCCTACCCAACCCGCAGTAAATCACTGTATCTCGTTGTATAACGCGGTGAGAGCATATCTCGCTTCATCGCCCACGGTTGTTGTATACCTTGTCCGGCAAAATAGAGCGTTCCTTTACCTTTTTCAGCATTGAGCGTATCCAGAACGGCCATCAGCTTATCGCTGTTATGCCGTGGGGCGTTGTCATCAAACAGATTCAACTGCGCAACGCCAGAACTAAAAAAATCGCCCAGCATGACCCCTGCTTTTTGATAACGCAGCCCCTCCCGCCATATTGCGTCCAGGCTACGTGTGGCCGCCCTTATAATTTCCCGACTATCCTGGGTTGGTGTCAGCAGTTTTATCGATGCGCTGTTACCGTAATACGGTTCATTCAGGGAAAATGGGCTGGTTTTGATAAACGTAGAGATAAACCGGCAGAACTGGTGCTCTCTGCGTAATTTTTCCGCAGCACGTGCAGCATAGGTACAAATAGCCTCTCTCATCGCATTGTAATCCGTGAGTTTTTCACCAAACGATCTTGAACAAATGATCTCCTGCTTAACTGGCGCAAACTCTTCCAACGCCAGGCACGGTTCACCGCGCAATTCCCGCACAGTGCGCTCAAGCACAACGTTGAAATGTTTGCGGATAAAGCGAATATCGGTATCCGCTAGGTCGCAGACCGTTTTAATGCCCATAGCGTCCAGTTTTTTACTGATACGGCGTCCGACACCCCAGACTTCATCAACCGGGAGCGCAGCCATCAGCTTACGCTGACGCTCAATATTCGAGAGATCCACCACCCCGTCAGTCTGTTCCTGCCACTTTTTGGCAGCATGGTTCGCCAGCTTGGCCAGGGTTTTGGTCTGGGCGATACCGACCCCAACCGTGAGGCGCGTTTTCTGTAAAATGGTTTCTCTGATTTCACGACCAAAATCTGTAAGATCCCTGCAGTTTCGCACGCCAGTTAAATCACAAAAGGCTTCATCGATACTGTACATTTCCACGCGCGGAGACAGCTCCTCCAGAATCGACATTACCCTGCTGCTCATATCCGCATACAGCTCGTAGTTCGAACTAAAGCAGAACACGCCGCAGCGCCTGAACAGATCTTTCTGTTTGAAGTATGGTGCTCCCATATTGACGCCAAGCGCCTTCGCTTCCGCGCTGCTGGCAATGACGCAGCCATCATTATTTGAAAGAACAACAACGGGTTTACCTTTCAGGTCCGGTCGGAATGCCGATTCACAACTGGCATAAAACGAATTAACATCCACCAGCGCAAACATGATCAGCCCGCGGATTTAATGATAAATGTCACCACGCCAAATATATCCAGCGTTTCCTCGCTGCCGATCATGATCGGTGCGTAGGCGCTGTTCTCTGGCTTCAGCATCACCACCGGATGCAATTGCAGGCGCTTAACGGTGAATTCGCCTTCAATAGCAGCAATCACAATGTCTCCGTGGGCCGCTTTTCTGGCACTGTCGACTACCAGCAAGTCGCCAGCACCGATCCCTGCCCCCATCATGGAGTCGCCAGACGATTTAACAAAATAGGTTGCGCTGGGATGCTGCACCAACAGGTCGTTAAGATCGATACGTTTCTCAACGTAATCCTGCGCCGGAGAAGGAAAACCGCAGGGCACGAGATCGCTAAATAGCGGGAATTGTTTGATTTCGCGATGTTCTACTGGCTGGAAAAACAACATAATAATCTGCCTCTCATATAACTGTATTTATATACAGTAGTTTTAATGAGGACAGTGATCAAGTGACAGACGTGGCGAACTGAGCGTTGTTTAACCATCTTGCCGGTAAGCGTTTATGCTATCTGGAAAAATAATTTTCGGTTTTATTCCACAGAAGAAAGTACAAATTTTCGCGACATGTACTCAGCCGGAATGATAACGACTACGGCGCCCTGAAAGCGCGTATAGTGGCGTACTAAAATCATTAAAACGGACACATTATGACCACCGCAGGGAAAAGTCATCCGCTGGCCATTGGCGGCCTCATCACCTTAACGCTCATCTGGAGCTACAGCTGGATCGCGATGAAACAGGTCACGCACTACATCGGCGCGTTCGACTTCACCGCACTACGCTGTTCTTTTGGCGCATTATTGTTATTCATCGTTCTGTTACTGCGTGGCCGAGGAATGCGCCCGACGCCTTTCGGCTATACGTTAGCGATCGCCTTACTACAAACATGCGGCATGGTTGGATTATCACAATGGGCGCTAGTCAGCGGCGGCGCAGGTAAAGTAGCCATACTGAGTTATACCATGCCATTCTGGGTGGTGATTATGGCCGCCATTTTCCTCGGTGAACGCATGCGGCGTTTACAGTATTTCGCCATTGCCGTGGCAGCTGCGGGATTATTGCTGGTTTTACAGCCATGGCAACTGAACTTTGCCTCAATGCAGAGCGCGCTACTGGCGATCCTTTCTGGGATCAGTTGGGGGGCCAGCGCGATTGTCGCAAAGCGAATGTATACCCGCCATCCGAATATCGATCTGTTAGCGCTGACCGCATGGCAGATGCTGTATGCCGCGCTGGTGATGAGCCTGGTGGCCTGGCTGGTTCCACAGCGAGATCCAGACTGGCAACCTGTCGTTTTCTGGGCATTAGCTTATAGCGCCGTGCTGGCGACGGCGCTGGCATGGAGTTTATGGCTGTTTGTGTTGCGTAACTTACCAGCCAGTATTGCCAGCTTAAGTACGCTGGCGGTACCTGTCTGTGGCGTTCTGTTTTCCTGGTGGTTGCTGGGTGAAGAGCCTGGCGTTGTTGAAGGCTGCGGTATTGTGCTGATTGTTGTTGCGCTGGCTATCGTCAGCCTGAAAAAACGCGTCTCCCAGGTTCAAAGCGTACGAAAAGCACCACCCTGCGAAAATTAATCGGCTAAAAAAATGCCCCGCATTTGCGGGGCGTTACCTCAGGAGCGTTTACGCGGCATCATGCGCAACAGCGTATTATCCTTCCAGAAATAGTGATGCATCAGGGCGGCAACGGCATGCAGACCAATAACAAAATAACCCAGGTTTGCCAGCGTCACGTGCCAGGACTTCAGCATATCCACTAAATCAAAGTTAGCCTCTGCCGCATGCGGCATGACTATACCAAATGCAATCCACGGATTACCCCGGTTGTACATCATCACCAGCCCAATAATAGGCAGCACAATAAACAACAGATAGATAACCAGATGCCCCAGATGCGCCATGCCGGTCATCATTGGCTTTGGTTTTGGCACAATCGGCGGTGCCGGATATTTCAGCCTGACCAGCAGACGCGCCACCATCAGCGTTAATATCGTGATACCACAGGATACGTGCACCATGTTGAATAAGGGACGATAGCTGCGCGGGAAAAATCCGCGAAACTCCATGGCGCTATAGGCCACAATAACTAACAAAAAGACCAGCCAGTGAATACCGATTTGCAGGCCAGAATACTTATTCCCCATAACACTTCCTGAATAAAAACAATAATGCGTCAACATAACGGGCTTTTGTTAAAAATTCATTAACTTTTGTTCACCCATTTTCAGTCGCTTACGCTTAACCGCAAGAACCGCTATTGCCGAGGATGCCTGTCTGGACTAAGCCTGGTAAGGAAAATATGTCGTACCGCCTCATCCTGACAGGAGAAAACCATGAGTAAAATTGGCATTAACGGTTTTGGTCGTATCGGCCGTCTGGTATTGCGTCGGCTACTGGAAGTCAAAAGCAACGTGGAGGTTGTGGCCATTAATGACCTCACCTCGCCCAAAATTCTCGCCTATCTGTTAAAGCACGATTCAAACTACGGCCCGTTTCCCTGGAGCATCGACTTTACCGAAGACGCGCTGATTGTCGACGGTAAAAAAATCGCGGTTTACGCAGAAAAAGAGGCCAAAAATATCCCGTGGAAAACCACTGGCGCTGAGATAATCATCGAATGCACCGGTTTTTATACCTCGACAGAAAAAGCCAACGCGCACCTGGATGCAGGTGCCAAAAAAGTGCTGATATCCGCCCCGGCTGGCGACATGAAGACCATTGTCTTTAACGTCAACGACGACACAATGGATGCGAACGATCGGATTATCTCGGTCGCATCGTGCACCACCAACTGCCTGGCACCGATGGCGAAAGCGCTGCACGATAGCTTCGGTATTCAGCTTGGCACTATGACCACCATCCACGCCTACACGGGAACGCAGTCGCTGGTTGATGGTCCACGCGGGAAAGATCTGCGCGCCTCGCGGGCAGCAGCAGAGAACATCATTCCCCATACCACTGGTGCCGCCAAGGCCATTGGTCTGGTTATTCCGGCGTTGAGCGGAAAATTAAAAGGCCATGCCCAGCGTGTTCCGGTGAAAACAGGATCTGTCACGGAACTGGTATCGATATTGGGGAAAAAAGTCACTGCTGAAGAGGTCAACAACGCGCTGAAAAAAGCCACGCAAAATAATGAGTCGTTTGGTTATACCGACGAGGAAATCGTCTCGTCAGATGTCATTGGCTCGCATTTCGGTTCGGTATTTGATGCAACACAAACCGAGATTACCGAAGTGGGCGATCTGCAACTGGTAAAAACCATCGCCTGGTACGATAACGAATACGGTTTTGTCACCCAGCTTATTCGTACGCTGGATAAATTTATCCAGCTCTAATGTTCTGGCGGAGGCCTGCCTCCGCCCTCTTTCATTTCCCGCGAATTCAATACGTTGTGAGTCTCTCCCCGTTTTCAATTCACTGACTGTGCTATAGCTAACCTTTGCCACTGAGGGAGCATAGTAATGGAAGCACTGAGTCGTGAAACGTTAGAAAACATGATGGAGCAAGCCGTTGCCCACGCAACCACCGTCTCATTCTGGCCGCAGAGTGAAGCCCCCGGAGCAAAAAACAGCGATGCGGTCTTTACGCCAGAACCCCGACATACAGGAACATCTCAGTATGATCGTGCTGTCACCGGTATTCGCGCCCCGGAAATTACCGTTTATGCCCCCGAAAAACCTAACGGCGTAGGGATCCTTGTTACACCGGGAGGTTCTTACCGTCGCGTGGTGATGGATAAAGAAGGCAGCGTACTGGCACCATTCTTTAACGCCCGCGGTTATACCCTGTTTGTGATGACCTACCGCATGCCGGGTGATGGCCATGAGGAAGGTGCAAACGCGCCGCTGGCCGATGCCCAGCGCGCCATGCGCTACATTCGCGCCAACGCCCATGAATGGAAAATTAACCCTGACCGTATCGGTGTGTTGGGCTTCTCTTCCGGTGGTCACGTAGCCGCCAGTCTGGGAACCCGGTTTGCCGAACCGGTTTATACACCGATTGATAGCATAGACGAGCAACCAACGCGTCCTGCGTTCATGGCGTTGGTCTACCCGGTGATTACTCTGCGTGAAGACATCGGCCACCCGGGCTCTCGTCTTGAGCTGGTTGGCGCTACGCCCGAAAAGGAAGATCTGCGCCACTATTCTCTGGAAGAGCGAGTGGATAGCACAACGCCGCCGACGTTCCTGCTACACGCCATCGACGATCCGGCGGTGAAAGTAGAAAACAGCCTGGTTTTCTTTAATTCTCTACGTGGGCTGGGCGTTCCGGTCGAAATGCATCTGTTTGAACGCGGTAAGCACGGATTTGGTATTCGCGATGCGCAAGGGTTACCGCTGGCCATCTGGCCGGAAATGATGATGAACTGGATCGCCACCAAAGTGTGAGAATTGCGCCGGGTGGCGTACAGGTTCACCCGGCGAAAAACTTAAGACTGCAAATACACTACCTGTGTTTGCAGGTATTCATTCAGACCGTGTTTACCATCTGCCCCGCCAATCCCGGACTTGCGCCAGCCAGCGTGGAAGCCCTGCATCGCCTCGAAGTTTTCGCGATTAATATAGGTTTCGCCAAACTTCAGCCCCTTAATCGCCTTCATTGCCGTATTCAGATTCTGAGTATAGATCGATGAGGTCAATCCGTAGTCGCTGTCATTGGCCATCGTCAGCGCCTGTTCCAGCGTATCAAATGCCACCACCGGCAACACCGGACCAAACGTCTCCTCGTGCATAATCGCCATATCCTGGCGCACGTCTAACAGTAACGTCGGCGGATAGTAATAACCTTTACCGGCAACGGCTTTACCACCCAGCACCACACGGGCGCCTTCCTGCACCGCTCGCTCGACTTTTTGCTCTACACGCGCCAGCGCAGCGGCATTAATCAGCGGCCCCATCGCAATGTCATTGCGTTCGGCCGGATTGCCAAACTGCACGGCTTTCATCGCCTCACCCAGACGATTAACGAACTGGTCATAGATACCTTTCTGAACGTATACGCGCTCGGCACAGTTGCATACCTGTCCGGTATTGATCACCCGCGAGTCAACAATAGCCTTCACCGCCAGCTCAAGGTCAGCATCGTCCATCACGATAGCCGGGGCCTTGCCACCCAACTCCAGACAAACTTTGGTGATGTTTTTGGCCGCTGCGGCCATAATTTTCTCACCCGCACCGACGCTACCGGTCATGCTCACCATGGCGACCTTCGAGTTTCCGGCCAGCTCCTGCCCGACCGTTTCACCGCGTCCCAGCACCAGGTTAAAGACTCCGCGCGGTAAACCAATGTCATCAACAATTTTGGCAAAGGCGATGGCGTTATTCGGTGTGAATTCACTCGGCTTAATGACGATGGTATTTCCCGTCAGCAAGGCGGGGGCCAGTTTGCGGGCAATCAGGAAAAACGGGAAGTTCCACGGCAGAATGCCCGTCGTCACGCCCAGTGCACGCTTAAACAGCAATATATTCTCACCTGGGCGATCGCTTTGCAGGATCTCGCCTTCATAGCGACGCGCCCACTCCGCCATGTAATCGATATAGTCGGCGGTAAACGCGACTTCAACGTCAGCCAGTTGTTGAATTTTTCCACCTTCCGCCACAATCAACGCGCTGATTTCATCGGCTCGCTGGCGGATACCTGCAGAAATTTTGCGTAACCAGTTTGCCCGTTCAATGGCAGGCAACGCTTCCCATTGCGGCTGAGCGCGATCCGCGGCATCGATCGCTTTACGCGCGTCTTCGGCACGCCCATCGGGAATACGCGAGATAATCTCTTCCGTGGCCGGATTGACAACATCAATCCAGGCGTCATCGTGCCAGGTCACAAACTGCCCATCGATATACATAGGATGTTGTACGGGTACTGACATGCGGCTCTCCTGTGATTGATTTGTTTTTAACAAGTAAAACTATTGTTAATCAATATCAATCATGCATGACGCATTATCGCTGGAGTGGCGGTTCTGTGAACTGCTTCATAAAAGCGTCTGGAAAAGTGATGATGAAGAGAAAAAACGGGTGGGCTTTCTGCCCGTTTGCCGTAAAACGCCGACAAACGGGCAGCAAGAATTACAGAGAACGGCTCTCCAGTAAGTCGGTCAGCGCGGTATCATTTTTTAGCTGCTGCCAGGCTTGCTCGACGTCCTGAGGAATATCGACATGTACGATAAAATCGTGTCCACAGGGCCCGTAGCCGGTTGCATCATCACGCAGGCGCGGAAGTTCACCGGTAATGAGAGAAAGATAGCGTTCTACCGGCCACAGACCTTCTGCGGCGGGCACAAAATCCACGCCGTTGTGCTGTTGGGCCAGTTCAGGGATGAAACCAGGGAAACTCAACCAGCGCGGCGCATGCGGCTCATCGCGGGTGACGCGCTGAAACGTGGCCATTGTGCGGCGTTGCATAGTGGGATCCTGCACCACAATGACGGTATGAATACTTTCTGCCGCCTGATTCAGTAATGCACAGCTAAACCGGGCATTCTCACCGCAGTTTGTCGACTGATCTTCCACCCAAATTTTCTCACCCGGAATTTGCCAGAACTGGTGAGCAATATCGGCAAGGATCGCCGCTTCCGCGCGTCCGGTAGTACGAATGATGCTATAACGCGGATGCTGGGCAATCGCATCATACAGAAAGCGCGTGGAATGACCGATACCACCGCTAATCAGCAAGGGAACCTGTTGCTCTTTCGCGATCCGACAGGCGGCGTCGATGGTAGGAATAACCGCGTTTCCTGCCAGAATCACGCAATCTGACTGAACGGTGATATTCCCCGTAAAATCATTCTGCGCCAGCCATCGCCCTACGGTATTGATAGCCGCAAGGGTGGTTGCGGAAAGTGTCGGAAACTGACTCATATTGATGACTCCTGGTGTTTATTCGTCGCAGAATACGGCACTCTATCACAATGGCCAGGTGAGAGCGCTGAAAGACGAAAAGGGAGCCAAGTAGGGCAAGATTACGAAACCCCGCGCCCCGCAAGGACTGACGCGAGGTACTCTCTGTCCATCGTCGCTCTTCTCAGCCCTGCTTTGAATTCCTTATTTTCTGTCAAAATATTTACCGCAATATGTCTTATACCAGAAAATATGACCACATATTACTCACAGCATCCCAGCCTGCACCTCAAGGGCGACTGGCTGAAAGAGGCAGGATTTGAGACCGGACGCGGCGTGACGGTGAAGATTTCAGACGGGTGCATTGTGCTGATGGCGGACTGTAACGAGGTGCAGGAGCTCCGCGAGCAGCTTTATCTGGCGAAGCAGGTGGTTAAGGGAATTAAAGACGGGATGTTTAGTATGCTGAACGGGGATTAAATAATAAAAAACCGGAAGTTTTTTCTTCCGGCTTTTACATTGCTCAATAGCAATATTGAGACTTATCTACTACCGTAAACCGCAATAACTTCACAGGTTTTTATATCAAGATCCACATTTGTATCAAAAACCTCGATTCCACCGCATCCTATATCCATCCAGTTTTCATCTGTTATTTCTACTGAATAAAATCTGATAGAATATATTTCCTTACCAATATCTTTTCGCATATGTTGTTTAAATGAAATATAGAAATTGCTTATATCATATATTCCATTATCTTGAGCCGCGACTATAGCCTTTAATAAATACGGAGTATATTTCTTATCAATAGTAAAAATAAATTCATTTTGGTTCATACATTCCCCCGTTATAAAGGTGTTGCATCACTATGGTTGCTGACTCTACCAAAAATCTTCCAGAACCCGCCACTTGGTGTTCCTAAAGCATCAGTATAATCAGGGAATGTACTATTCGCACGGTTATGAATATTTATATCAGTTGACGAGAATACATCACTATTGTGATAGTCACCAGCTTTATTCGTCCGGTTAAAACCTCTGTCCGAATAATCGCCGTGCGTATGATATTGCCCGACTGGCGTCGAACCTTTGGGTAAACCTCCTGCAGAGTCTTTAAATGTCGGTGCTGTTCTGCCAGTTCCTAAACGACCACGTGTATATCCATAAGAACCGTCTTTAGCTCTGTATATAATCCCGCCGTATTCTCTGTTTTTAAATATAGACATCGGATTATATTTATTTAAAGCAGCTCTTGCTGCATCGTCTGCACTTGAAAAACCGCTGGTACATTTTCTTAATCCAAGCGGATCGATCCACGTCAGTGGATTCGGCGCATATGCATACTGATTCAGTCCCCCCGCCAGCCCTATCGGGTCCGGCGTAATAAACCGCCCCATATCTGGCGCATAATACCTGAATGTATTGTAGTGAAGCCCCGTTTCCCTGTCCAGATACTGACCCGCGAACCGCAGGTTTTCTTCCGGCGCACCACCCCATATCTTCCGCCACCTGCCTCCCTCTTCATCCGCGTATTCCGACCGCGTTTCTCCCCACGTCTCCACATCCTGACGCCAGTGCAGTTTCCCGTCCTCATCCGTCAGCGCCTGCGGCATACCGTTATGGCTGCAGCGGTAGTAGTCCACACGCTGTTTGTCGCCGGTGCCGTAAACCCTCGCCAGCGGCGTGTAACTCCCCGCCCCTTCGTACACGTACACCAGCGACTGTCCGTTGCGGGTCTCCGCCAGTAGCCGGAACCCTTCCCACACAAAGGTCGTCACCTCCTGCGTCCCGGTGACACGCCCGTCATCCGGCGCAGATACCGTCACCTCGCTGCGCTTTTCTGTTCGCCGCCCAAACGGGTCGTGGGTAAAAATCACCCGGTGTCGCGTATTTCCGGCCCCGGTTGCGTCCGGCATGTCCAGCACCGCTTCCGTCATCCGGTGTTCACTGTCATAACCGTAGCGCCACAGGCCACCCGGGCCCGGTTTCTGCACCATCCGGCCGTAAACATCATACCTGCACGCACCATTACCGCACTGCGTCTGCCGGTTATGTGTCAGCGACTGCCCTGCCTGCGGGGCAGTCAGCAGGTTACCTGCCGCATCGTACGTATGATGCGTCACCCCACGAAAACTGGTGTCGTGGCGACAGACGTGGTCACCGTCATCGTAATGGTAGCCCTGATAGCGGTAGTCGCTGATTTGCGTTTCACTCAGCAGGTTGTGGCGGCTGTCGTACTGCCAGTGCCACGCCTCCACCGGCCGCATCCCGTTCTCTTTGCGGTAGATTTCCCGGCGCGCCTGCCGCCCCAGTCGGTCATAACGCGTGCGTGTCGTCAGGCCGCCCTGCGTTCGACTGATTTCCCGGTGCAGGTTGTCACGGGTAAATTCCGTAATCAGCCGCTCATCCAGACTGATACTCAGCGCATGACCGCTGCCGTAATACAGCGTCTTCAGGCTGCGACCATCCGGCAGCTGAACGGATGTCCGGTTACCCAGTTCATCCAGGCTGTAGCTCACCCGGCCAGAGTCGTTCTCCTCCGCCGTCAGCCGGCCGAGCCGGTCATGCTCCAGCAGCACGCGCTGTGCAGGACTCTCTGCTCCCGGCGGATAAAACAGCGCCGCCTGCAGAGTCCCTCCCGTCGTGTACCGGTAGACCGTGTGCCCGTCCGGCGTTTGCTTATCGGTCACTTCCCCGGCTGCGTTATACTGCCAGCGGTGCGTCAGCGCATCCGGCGTGCCGGCCGCCCAGGTTTTACTGACCACCCGGTCACAGACATCGTATTCGTAGCGGGTGATAACACCATCCAGACCCCGCTCTTCCGTCAGATGCCCATTTATGCCGTGGATAAACCGGTACAGCTCACCACTTTCGTTATACAAACGCGTCAGCCGGTTGCGCGCGTCATATTCACGCCGCACGGTATGGCCCAGCGGGTCAGTCACCACGCTCACCCGCCCACAGGCATCATACTGCCAGCGCACCGGATTATTGTGTCCCACCCGGTAGCTTTCCGGCAGCCCCTGTGCCGTCCAGGACAGGCTGGCCGTCCAGTCCTCCGCACCGGAAACCATTTTTAGCCTGCCTGCCGGGCTGTAAACATAGCGGGTACTCTCCCCGGCCGCATCCACCTCCTCGGCCAGCCTGTAAGCCGCATCGTACCGGTACTGCGTTGTTTTCCCGGAACAGTCCTGAACGCTGATAAGCTGCCCACGCTCATTACAGCTAAAGCGTTGTACGCCGCCCTTTTCATCTGTGAATTCGACGACCTGGCCCCATTCATCACGACGGTAATAACAGCACAGCCCGAGTGCATTGATTTCTGCACGCAGACCAAAGTTCGCATCATAAAAATACTGGTGTACGCTTCCCTCCGGCCCGCAGGCCTGAACAGGCAGCGCCCGGTCTTCAAGCCAGCGTGTACAAACGGCCCGGCCCAGCGGGTCGGTCTCCAGAATCATGTTTCCCGCATTATCATAGTGATATGCTCTGCTGGCACCCAACGGGTCGACGGTACGCGAAAGCTGCCCGTCCTCGTTCCACTCATAGCCCCATACCTGCCCGGATTCATCGGTGTACTTCTCCACCAGATAGCGACGATCCCATTCATGCCGGTGCGTTTCGCCACCGCCATGGGTGACGATGGTCACGCCCTGTGTCAGGTCATAACCAATCGTGGCGCTGTCACCTCCGCTGGACTCATAGGCCACCACCCGCCAGCCGTCGCTGAACTTTTTCCACTGATAGCGGTGACGGGCCCCGCCGGGCATCCGGTGCCCTGCCATCAGGGCGTCCGGGGTGTAATCAAATTCACGCAGGCAGACATCATCCGCATCGGTCACACGGTACAGTTCCCCCTGCGGGGTGTAGTCGTAGGACATCAGTAGCCGATGAACCGGCTCGCCACCGGGGGGGGCCGGGGTGAGCATGTGCTCAGTGATCCGGGTCGGACGCTGCGGGGAGTGTAAGTCCTGATAATGCAGCACCACCCGCAGGCTTTCCTGGGTATCGGTAATCGCCTGCAGGCGATCCTGTTCGTCATAATGGAGCCGCAAGCCATTGCCATAATTATCCGACAGCAGGTGCAGGCGCAGTTGCGAGGGCGCTGACGGGTGCGGAAGATAGAGCCGCCAGGTGGCGCCGTCCAGATCACCAATCACCACCATGCCCTGTTCGCTCTGCGCAAATAACAGTCCTTCATCGGGACTGAATCCTGCCTCACCCGGCGGGGGACAGACAAAACGGAGTTCGCGTCCCCCTTCATCATGGAAGCAGGCGTATTCCTCCTCCCTGACCACGCGGGTTTCAAATGCGGTGCGCCAGCCGCGACCAAAGAGCCCTTCATGCGGGTTACGGCTGTTGTAGATGCGCTGCCAGATGAGAGGGAAACGGGCCGGGAGCTCAAAATCACAGTCCTCTTCCCCGCTCAGAACCTTCGCGCCCGTCGCGGCATGTACCGGATTCCACAGTGCCCGCACAGATTCGCCAATCTTACTGGCAAGCATTGCCGCCGCCATCCCCATTATCATGCAGGGAAGCTGTTTCAGTAGCTTAGTGGGGCGGCACGTCAGGACGGAAAGCGCGAGCAGCGCGGTTTCCACGCCGGGTGATTTGCCGCTATGAATAGGGCGAACCACAACCGGTTTACCCCCGATGATGACGTTGGGAGAGACCACCGTGGAAACGGTGCCGCCGCAGGTTGTCCGGTCTCCGGTGCGGACGGCAGGCAGACCATTGATACTGACCTGAGAGGAGCCTTCGGCCATAAACTGTATCGGGTTCGGTGGGTGTTTTTCGCATAGCACCACATCATGCTCAGCTTCCACCACCCCGCCTGACGGCCCGGCCACGACAGGGTTAATCAACTCACCCAGCAGTTCGCTGCCATAGCTGAACAGTGCAGACACCCCGTTCAGCACTTTCATCCCTGTGGACATCCGGGCGTCCTCTTCTTCCCGCCGCGTCTTCTCTTCCGCCTCCATTTTTTCCCGCGTGGCGTTTTCGGCGGCGGTCATCAGACGCCCCGCAGCTCTGGCGGCAGGCAGACCATTGGTCTGCACATTTAAAGAACCTGTCGCAATTTTCCCCTGCGGTGACGGGGGGGAGATAAAGTTTGCCGCGCCCTGAGCAATATCGCCGACAACCTCAGAAGCACCCGATAACGAAACTGTCAGCCCTCCGACAATGCCCGCGGCTGTACAGGTTGTTGCGGCGACTGACGCTGCCGCAACCGTCGCAGCTGACACGCCTGCAGCAGTTGCCGCCGCGGCGGCAAGAGGGGCTGCAGCAGCAACCACGACGACCCCAACAGCAACGCAAATAGCCGCTTCAAAAGCTCCCTCCAGTATATCGGCCAGAATACTGGTATGAATGATGTCGTCGCCCAGACGGGCGGCGTTCGGATTGCTCATGGCAAAACGTCCTCTGTCTGATCTCAGTCCCTGTCCAGCGTATTTTTAACCTGCAGCCAGAACCGTTCGTCCTCTTCGCTAAAGGTATTCAGTGCGGTGCAGGTCAGCATCAGCAGCCGCCGTTCTGGCATCAGTACGGCCAGCTGGCGCTGGCAACAAAAATAAGGTTCACGAAGATATGTAGCCGTCGTTTCCCGGGCGGGACAGTCAGGCAATAAAGGCAACGTTAATGTGACGGGTGGCGTCTGTTGATAGTTATCGATCTGTGCAGCCACCTGTGCCCACTGGAATACCAGTTCGTCATCAAACGACCTGTCCCCGGCAATAACTGCGCGGGTGATCACCAGTGAGGTGTGGGTGCGGGTATTGCGAATAACCTGCATCGTGCAGTCAAGCCAGTCTTCTCCGGTCAGCGCCAGATGGCCTTCATTCATGCGGTAAATGGCGTTCATTTTCCGCCCCCCGTCTCTTCGGGGAATAATCCCTGTATAATGCTGGTTAAGTCTTTTTTATGGTTTTTACCGACAACGCCAATAGCCGGGGCGGGCTCTTCCGGATTCAGGCCCAGCATAGCTGTGCCTGTCGTAATGAGACTGTTACCCTCAGCCACGATGTTAAACGCCTTGCCCTTAAGGTTAATCACGCCCCCGGCATGCAACTCCAGTGCACTCTCCCCACATTCCAGCCGGATCATGGAACCTGAGCCGATGACCACATTTCCCGCGCTTTGCATTATCCTGTCGCCGCCGTTAAAACAGGTCACATCGGTTTTGACATTCACTTCCTGAAACTGCCGAATATTGAGCAGCTGGTGCCCGTCAATTTTGACATCTTCGTTGGCGGTCACGACTTTCAGCCGGTTATTGCCCACTACCAGACTCTGGTTACGAATGATCGCCGTACCCTGATCGTTGAGTACCGTCGTCTTCATGTCCTTCTGCGCATGCATCGACAACAGTTCCTGACCTGTTTTATCCTCGAACATCAGCTCGTTATACCCGCTACCTTTATAGGTTTTCGAGCGGATGGTCATCTGCGTCTTCGTCCCCGGCAGACCGCCCGGCGGCGGGTTATCCGCATGGTACGTCCGCCCCATGATGATTGGCTGGTCAGGGTCCCCGTTCAGGAAGTCCACTATCACCTCCTGTCCCACCCGCGGTATCGCCAGGTTGCCGAACCCCGGTCCCGCCCACGCCTGCACCACCCGTATCCAGCACGAGCTGTCCTGGTTCGCCGGGTTATACCGGTCCCAGTTAAACTTCACCCGCACCCGGCCATGTTCGTCACAGAAGATTTCCTCCCCCTCCGGGCCGGTAACAGTGGCTGACTGCGGGCCGTCCACTGACGGCTTTTCCATTGGCCGGGGCCGCCACGTCCTGTCCGCCGGTATCACCGTAAAATCATTCTCAAGGGTGGTCCCTGAACCGGAACGCCCCGCCACCGCCTGCGGCTGTTTCCCCTGCAAATCGCTGCTCACCACCTGCCATTCACGGTTCAGGCCCGCCTGCGGATGTTCCGTCAGCTGAATACGCCGCCCCGGCCATATTGCCGGAGAACGACTTTTTCCCTGCGCCTCTTCGGCATTATTGCGCCAGCCCTCCACCTGCCAGCGGGCGAAGTTCTGCCCGTGGTCGTCCTTGAAGCGCCCCGGATAATCAAACACTTCATACTGTGTACGCTGATAATCCTGGTTCTGCCCCTGCTGCTCAAAGCGGCCCGCCCAGCCGGGGCGTTTAAAGGTGTAGTCCTTGCCAATGACAGAAGAGGGGCGTATCTGTGCGCTGTGGCGGAACTGGCTGATGCACGGCGTGCTCACTTCGGTCCGGGTATTCGGGTTCCACGGGATGTCAAACACCTCCGGCAGAAAGCGCACCGTGTCACACAGCACCAGACTCTGGTCGTCGCTGTCAGGCGAGTGCTCTTCGTAGAAGAACAGTCCTTCCTCCGCCGCCATCCGCGCCAGAAAGTCATAATCCGTTTCACCGTACTGCACGCAGAATTCCCGCGCCGGATGCGCCTCACTGAACAGCGGACTCCAGTCCGTCACCCCGTTTTCCTGCAATATCGTCCCCAGAATGCTTTTAATGTCCTCATTCTGAAAAATACGGGAGTTCTGCCGCAGGGAGGCACGCCACACCGGTGGCCGGACAATCATGCTGTACAGCATCTGGTGTCCGTCGTTTTCACCCTGCTCAAACCAGGTCACAATACCGTTCACCCGGCGCTGTATCTCCGTGCCCTGCCAGATTTTAAGATGGGCTGTTTTTTCCAG
>NZ_JAOWHD010000049.1:0-51027 GCF_030332785.1 Citrobacter sp. Cpo069 | reverse complement strand
GTAAGCGTCGTCTGAGTACCGTCTGGTCCCGAATCCAGGATCCTGTAACTTAAGCACCCACTTATTTTGCAGGTGGACACCTCATGCGCGCTAAAGAAAGACTTCCCCGGAAACACTATTCCCCTGAATTCAAAATGGAACTGGTCAGGCTGGCTCTTGAAGAAGAAGGCAGTATTGCCGCACTGGCCCGGAAACATGACGTCAATGATAACCTGCTCTTTAAATGGATAAGGCTCTGGCAGCGTGAAGGGCGGGTCTGTCGGCCCCGAAAAAACTCATCGTCGCTTCCTGCCCTGATACCCGTGCAGCTTCAGGCGGGCTCTTCTCTCCCAACCTTCGAACTACCATCCTGCTCTCCTCCCGCTACCTGCCACATAAAATGTCGGGGAGGAGAAATAACACTGACTCATCCCTCTGCTGAACTCATGAGCACTGTCCTGCGCGAACTGATGCGGGGGCCGGTATGATAAATCTTCCCGCAGGCACAAAAATCTGGCTGGTTGCCGGTATCACCGATATGCGCAACGGCTTCAATGGCCTCGCCGCAAAGGTGCAGACCGCGCTGAAAGATGACCCGATGTCCGGCCACGTCTTCATCTTCCGGGGACGCAGCGGCAGTCAGGTAAAACTGCTCTGGTCCACCGGCGATGGTCTGTGCCTGCTGACAAAGCGACTGGAACGTGGTCGCTTCGCCTGGCCCTCAGCCCGCGATGGCAAAGTGTTCCTGACGCCGGCGCAACTGGCGATGCTGATGGAAGGTATCGACTGGCGACAGCCAAAGCGGTTACTGACATCCCTGACCATGTTGTAGCGCTCTTTATCCTGGTTGTCGCAGAATAAGCCTGGTAAAATACAGGCTTATGAACGATACCTCTTCTGACGACATCCTTCTGCTGAAACAGCGCCTGGCCGAACAGGAAGCGTTGATCCACGCCCTGCAGGAAAAGCTGAGCAACCGGGAACGCGAAATAGACCATCTGCAGGCGCAACTGGATAAGCTGCGCCGGATGAACTTCGGCAGTCGTTCCGAAAAGGTATCCCGCCGTATCGCGCAAATGGAAGCTGACCTGAACCTGCTGCAGCAGGAAAGCGATACGCTGACCGGCCGGGTGGATGACCCGGCAGTGCAGCGCCCGCTGCGTCAGACCCGCACCCGCAAACCGTTCCCTGAGTCACTCCCACGGGATGAGAAGCGGCTGCTGCCGACTGAGCCGCGTTGCCCGGAGTGCGGTGGTTCGCTGAGTTACCTGGGTGAGGATGCCGCCGAACAGCTGGAGCTGATGCGCAGCGCCTTCCGGGTTATCCGGACAGTCCGTGAAAAGCATGCCTGCCGTCGGTGCGATCGCATCGTTCAGGCCCCGGCTCCTTCGCGCCCCATCGAACGGGGGATCGCCGGACCGGGGCTGCTGGCCCGAGTGCTGACCTCAAAGTATGCAGAGCACACACCGCTGTATCGCCAGTCGGAGATCTATGCCCGCCAGGGTGTAGTGTTGAGTCGTTCTGTACTGTCGGGCTGGGTGGATGCGTGTTGTCGTCTGCTGGCACCGCTGGATGAAGCCCTTCAGCACTATGTCCTGACCGACGGCAAACTCCATGCTGACGATACGCCTGTCCCGGTGCTGTTGCCGGGCAATAAGAAGACGAAGACCGGGCGCTTATGGACGTACGTTCGAGACGACCGCAACGCCGGATCAGCGCTGGCCCCCGCAGTGTGGTTCGCTTACAGCCCGGACAGAAAAGGTATCCACCCTCAGACCCATCTTGCAGGCTTCAGTGGCGTACTGCAGGCTGATGCCTACGCCGGGTTCAACGAGCTCTACCGCGACGGCCATATAAAGGAAGCCGCGTGCTGGGCCCATGCCCGCCGAAAAATCCACGATGTTCACGTCCGTACCCCGTCAGTCCTGACGGAGGAGGCGCTGAAACGGATCGGCGAGCTGTATGCCATCGAGTCGGAGATCAGAGGTAAAAGAGCAGAGGAACGGCAGGCAGTCCGGCACCAAAAAGTGCTGCCGCTGCTGGCGTCACTGGAGGGGTGGCTGCGGGAGAAACAGAAAACCCTCTCAAGGCACTCAGAACTGGCGAAGGCGTTCGGGTATGCGCTGAACCAGTGGCCGGCGCTGATCCGCTATGCAGAAGATGGCTGGGTGGAGGTGGATAATAACATTGCCGAAAACGCCCTACGACGGGTCAGTCTGGGGAGAAAAAACTGGCTGTTCTTCGGCTCGGATCATGGTGGTGAGCGCGGTGCGTCACTGTACAGTCTTATCGGGACGTGCAAATTAAACGGCGTGGATCCGGAACGCTATCTGCATTATGTACTTGATGTCATCGCCGACTGGCCTGTGAACCGGGTGGGTGCTCTGCTCCCGTGGCGGGTTACTCTGCCTGCCTGACCAGCTTCACTTCGTCAATACGGTTCTCACTGCACGCTTACGGTTCTGGCTGAACCCTCTCTTTTCAAATCAAGCCTGAAAAAATGAGCTCACTGCCCTTTTTTCTTCATCAGAAATCAGCAGAAAGTGACATTTAAAACCGGGAAATCAGGGTGACATTATCAATAAGGAAAGACAGCGAGTATAATAGTTGTAATATCCGCACCTCCCCAGAACATCTGAATTTGTCTTTGACAGAAAGAACCGCGCTTCCGGCAGGAAGCCGGCCCCCTTGAAAACTCTCTTATCCTGTTAAAAAGCCTGATATGGTTCGGAGTTAGTCGGTGTTTCCTCCGGCAATAGTGCAGTTGGCTTCACAACAGCGTACATTATCACATCAGATTTATGCCAAAACGGCGTAACGCACTGGCCCACAAAAAGAAAATAAGGACGGTTACGACGCAGCAGCTACCCAGCGTGATCCAAAAGCCAAATCGCTGACAGAAAACAGGGAATAGTAAAAACATAGGTAGTGTCGGCACTACATACCAGAATGTATACCACGCATGATTGGCTATTTTTTGCTGACTCTGTCCTTCCAGCTTCATCCACACGAGCACAAGCACAGTAACCAGGGGAAGCGCGGCGACAAGACCACCAAGCCGATCACTACGCTTGGCAACTTCAGAGATAAAAACAACCATTCCGGCGGTGATCGCGTACTTAATCAGTAGCCATAACATCATAAACCCTCACTAATCCTGTAAGTTAACGGCCCTGCACCGACCTATCTCCCCAGCGCAATCCCGGTTTCGCGGTGTCTGTTACGGCCGTATTTTCTCATGCCTCGTCAGCCACGGTGAGGCTCTTTCAAGAGCTGGGTTGTATGAAAACGAAAAAACACAGCCAACAATAATTTACAAAATAACTTATTGACCCTGTATTTACTACAGGGTTTTTAATGCACATCAACAGGTGAGACGGCGATGATGCCGGTATCACCAGATGACCAGATAACCCAAGGAATATGACCATGAAAAATATCAAACTGCTTGTTGCTGCCAGTATGCTCTCCGTAGTCTCTTTCTCTGGCTTCGCCCAGTCAGTCAGTGTTACTGCTGACACACTCAGCAACGCGGAAGCGAAAATTGCCGCTATCGCCAAGGAATCCGGTGCTTCGTCCTACCGCATCACCAGTGCTGACCAGAACAACTTTGCCCGCATGACTGCAGTCCTAGATAAGTAACCCGGGACTGTACTACCCTGAACCTGACCAGTTAACGCAAGAGATGGTCGCAGAGCAAATAGCCGGACTGGCTGTCCCCCAGTGGGATGCATCTGGTTCCGCTGGCGACCTCACACGCAATCCCTCACTGTAACGTTTTCTGATCTCACCACGCTGGCCATAACAGATTGCCCTAGCCACTGCATTACGACCTTCTCTCCGGTTAAGCTGAGTCAGGATACGTCGGCGATAATACTCATCATAAATATAATTAAGAAGGTATAAATTGCTTCATTCGGCGCACTATTGTAAACGTTTTTGGCGGGACAGGATGTACTTGTGTGTACGAAACCGAGGGCCAACAATAAATATTGATTTAATGCAAAGGCCCATATAAGATTGATTTACAAGGTGATGGTGCTCCACCTTTCCCAACCGCCGGTTTTTCAACACCGGATGATGGCGCCTGATATACAGATGAAGTTGTCCTCTTATAGGCATGTATGTCAGGTATAGCTATGCAAAATAAAACCACATTACCGCTTACCGCAGAATCTCTCTCTTTTCAAAGAGATAATCCGATTTATGTCTTCGGTCATCGAAATCCTGACAGCGATGCTATTTGCAGCGCGCTGGTTGTGGCTGACTGGCTTAATTACACCGGTCGTCCCGCAACGCCCTGGCGCCTGGGGGATATCACCCCGGAAACCCGTTATATCCTCAACGCTGCGGGTGTTTCACAACCCGATTTACTCACCGTCGATCTGACAGATAAAACCGTATGGCTGGTTGATTTTACGGATGCAGAGCAGGGACCGTCTTCGCTGATGGACAGCAACGTCATCGGCATCATTGACCATCATCGTATTGGTACCCTTGTTACCCGCAATCCACCGGATGTCTGGGTGCGGGCGGTAGGATGCTGCGGAACAGTAATTCTCTCAATTCTCATGCATGACATTCCGATGCCGCTGACTGCCGCTCAGGCTGTGTTGCTGATGGGGGCGATCCTCAGTGATACCGTTGCGCTGACGGGTCCCACCACCACCACTCAGGATCAGGAATCCGTGGCTGTTTTGCGGGAAATCGCCGGTATCGATTATGACCAGTTTGTGACAGGGCTGCTGCGAGCCAAAACAGATATAACCGGGCAATCCGCGTCGGTTTTACTCAATCGTGACGCCAAAAATTACCGGATCCATGATGTGCCGCTGTTGTTGTCACAAATTGAGGTCCGCGACATGGCTGATATTACTCCCCTGTTGCCTGAGCTACTGCAGGAAATGGATAAAACCTGCAAGGACAGCGTGCTGGACATGGTGATCCTGATGGTGACAGACATTACCAGCCGGAACTCCGTTTTGCTTTTTTCAGACAGCAGCCTGACAGGCTCCCGCCAGGTATCGCTGCCCGGCATGACAAGCCGGAAAAAAGAAATCCTCCCCTGGCTGACCAACCGCTTCGCTTCTTATAAGAGGTGATTTATGCAAATTTACCGGCATGCCTTGTTACTTGTACAGAATGAAACCGATGGTCTGCTGTTGCTTGAGCAGGCAGAACGTCTGGCAAAAGAGATGGGCACCCGTATTACTGTCGGGCATCTCAGTGCTGACTATAGGGAACTGGATTATACCAGTGACTCATTAACCAAAGACCGTCAGTCCCGCGAAGTTATTGATGCAAAGGCAATGCTTAGCCGTCTGGTGGAGTCCAGCAGTATTGATATCAACGTCAGGTCCATCGTCAGCATCCATCGTTTCCGGGACGTTGAGGCCGTTGTTCAGCATGAAGATATCGATCTGGTCATGCTGGGGCATGAAAACCGCCTGTTCGGGGTTTTTTCCTCCTTTTCTTTCGAATTCATCAATCACCTTTCTGTTGATGTTCTGATTAAACATATTCCAGCCCCTTAAAAGAAGGTCAAACTTATGAGCTTTGAAATTGAATGTATCATCGCAAGAGAAATTCTGGATTCCCGCGGTAACCCGACCGTAGAGGTTGAAGTGACTTCTGTAGGGGGCAGTATGGCCCGTGCCTCCGTTCCTTCCGGTGCCAGCACCGGCTCCCGTGAAGCCATCGAGCATCGCGATGATGACAAGACACGTTTTGGCGGTAAAGGTGTTCAGGATGCGGTCCAGTGCGTCAATACCGAAATTAACGATGCCCTGCAGGGCTACGATGTACGCCGCCAGAAAGAAATCGACAACTGTCTGATTGCCCTTGATGGCACAGAAAACAAAGGCCGGCTGGGTGCTAATGCGATCCTTGGCGTATCGCTGGCAGTATCCCGCCTGGCGGCACAACTATCCTCTACCCCGCTCTACCGCTATCTGGGTGGCGTCGGCGCGAATCTGCTGCCGGTTCCCTGTATGAATATCATTAACGGCGGAGTTCATGCCCGCTGGCAGGGCGCTGATTTTCAGGAGTTTATGATTGCACCATGGGGAGCCTCTTCCGTACGCGAAGCTATTCGCTGGGGCAGTGAGGTCTACCAGGCCCTGCGTCAGGTCCTGCTGGAAAAAGGTTTATCCGCCGGCGTGGGCGATGAAGGCGGTTTTGCACCGGCCGTTTCCTCAAACCGTCAGCCGCTGGAGCTTATCGTGGAGGCAATTAGCAAGGCGGGATACCGCCCAGGCGAAGATATCGTTATTTGCATGGATCCGGCCTCCAGTGAATTCTACGTCGATGGGAAATATACCCTGCGTACCGAAAATACCCGGCTCAGCGCCGACGAAATGACCCGCTACTATGAGCAACTGGTGAAGGATTTCCCGATAGTCCTGATTGAAGATGGCCTTGCGGAAGACGACTGGGCCGGCTGGCAGCTCCTGCACCGCGCGCTCGGCGATAAAGTTGAGCTGGTTGGCGATGATATCTTTGTGACCAATGTGAAATATATCCAGCGAGGTATCGATGAAAACCTGGCCAATGCCGCATTGATCAAACTGAACCAGATAGGCACCCTGAGTGAAACCATCGAAGCCGTCCAGTTGTGTCAGGATAACAACTGGGGAACCTTTATTTCGCACCGGAGCGGGGAAACCGTGGACAGCTTCATTGCAGATATGACCGTCGGCCTGCGGGCTGGTCACCTGAAAACCGGTGCACCCAGCCGTGGGGAGCGCATTGAGAAATACAATCAACTGATGCGTATTGAAGATGAATTAGGTGATGCCGCCATCTTCGCCGGTAAAGCCGCCTTCAAAAAACGCTGATTCCGTCACCCTTCCCGTATGCTCAGATACGGGAAGGGGTAGGGTGGTTCTGTGAACGGAAAAATACTCATACTGTAACAGCAACGGGGATCCAGGCAAACTGTCTGGTTTTCCTGATCGCTGATGCCTTTTTTAATATACTGCCGGATGATACCAGTGCCGTTGTAATCGCGCTGTTCATCGGGAGCGGTGCCCATCTTCTGATGCGTCACCTCCTTGACCGGAGTCCAGGTAAATCCGGGTAATCAGTACAAACAACTCAACGGGTTCAGGTCCTTCCGGTTCAGTTGTGGGTGACAGACAGGTAGTTGTTATGGGGAAAATTATTTTACTCCGCCATGGCGAAAGTTAGTTGAATCGCAAAATCGTTTTACCGGATGGGAAAATGTCCCGCTGATGCTGAAAGGAGTGGAGGAAACCCGGCGCGCAGCAAACCTGATAAAACGGTCCGGAATCAGTGTGCCACTACAATCATAGATGGAGCCTGCACATCCGTTCTGAACCGGGCAATTCATTCGCTCTGGCTGATAATGGAAGCGCTGAATCAATTGTGGTTACCGGTGGACAAATCATGGCGGTTAAATGAACGTCATTACGGTGCGCTTCAGGGAATGAACAAAGATGAAGCCACTCAACAGATTGGCCAGAAAATCGTTTATCACTGGCGGAGGAGCTATCGTGGTATCTCCCCTCCGTTGCCGGATGCACCTGCTTCACTTCATCGTGAGGCACGTTATCGTCATGTGTCCCTGACGGATTTGCCGGGGGGAGAAAGTCTGGAAATGACGCAACGAAGGTTGTTGCCTTACTGGCACCACGTCATTGTCCTGCGCGTCGCCAGTGGCGAAACCATGTTGCTGGTCAGTCATGCTAATACACTGCGTGCGCTGACCATGTTTATTGAGCAGATTGATGAAAATAAGGTTCCCGATCTGCATGTCCTGACGGGAATCCCCGTACTGTATGAAATGAATGAAAAACGGGCCATCACCGCACGTTATTCCCTTGAATGACGGTCTGATGGTGCCCTGATTTCAGCGAGGTGGTATGTACAAATCATTATTCGCGGTGGTGATAGGCGGATCGATCGGCTGTGTGATCCGCTGGATACTGTCCATGCGTCTCAATGCACTTTTCCCCAATCTTCCACCTGGTACCCTGGTGGTTAATCTGGTTGGCGGATTTATCATCGGTATGGCACTGGCCTTTTTTGTCCGGCAGCCTCACCTTGATCCCGCCTGGAAGTTTTTTATTACCACCGGCATATGTGGCGGTATGACAACCTTTTCCACCTTTTCTGCTGAGGTGGTGGTGTTACTTCAGAATGGCAATTATGCATGGGCTGTCATTTCCGTACTGACGCACGTAACTGGCTCGCTTCTGATGACTGCCACTGGTTTCTTTGTGATGACACTGCTGTAAAAGCATATGCGCCATACACTTAACCGCGCCATGTCTCCGGCAGATTTTCATTTTATCGCCATAACAACATACCTGACCTGCCGGGTCAGGTATTTCCGGAGAAGGGTGTATGGAGATGCTCCCTGAGAATATCGTGAAGGGACTTTCCGAAGCCGAGGTGCAGACCCGGCTGGGTCAATGTGGCTATAACGAAGTGCGTGAACAGCCTCCGGACCAGGTGCGTGCTATCCTCAAACGTCTGCTGGGTCCCATCCCCTGGATGCTCGAAATTGCGCTGGTACTTGAAGTGGTTCTGGGAAAGACGACTGAACCAGTGCGCGCTCAGACAACGACGAACCATCCATTCACCTCATTCGGAGGTCACAGATAGTCGCTGTCTCACACGCCGAATCCCCTCCTGAGTTCACCACGATCCAGCAGGTCATGGCGGCGTCCGGCGCCATGATCCTAGCAGTCGCAACCGGCAGCGACGGTCATCCCCATATCCGCGGGTTGCAATCATTAGTCGAAGCACTAGGCGATGATACGGCAGGACTCGTCAGGGATACGGTTTCCAGTGAAAGATTAGACTTATTGCTGCCGGCAGTAGTGTCAGCGTTGCCAGTGTGGCTGAAAGCAGCCCACCAATAATGGCAAATGCCATCGGTCCCCAGAAAACATCCCGGGCAATCGGCAGCATCCCGAGAATGGCCGCCGAAGCGGTCAGCATGATGGGGCGTGAACGGTGCAGCGCGGCGACTTTGATCGCCTCATCCGCAGTGAAACCATTTTTCATCCCCACATCCACTTCGCTAATAAGAATGACGGCATTACGGATGATCATCCCGGCCAGTGCAATGATCCCCAGCAGCGCCACAAACCCCATCGGTATGCCAAAAGGCAGCATAGCCACAACTATCCCAGGCAAACCAAACGGTGCCATCAGCAGGGCCAGCAGCATCGACGAAAAGCGTTGTAACTGAATCATCAGCAGTAACAGCATCACCATCAGCGTGACAGGCAATACCGCATACACTGAGCTGTTTCCTTTCTCCGATTCCACAACCACTCCACCTTCCTCCACACTGTAACCCGGCGGGAGACTCTCCCGGAAACCGGCAACCACCGGAGAGAGTGCCGATGACACGGTCTCTGCACGAACGCCGGGCGCGGTATCCGACTGAACCGTGATAAACGGCAACCGCTGCCGACGCCAGATAACCGGATCATCCAGCGTCCATTCTGGCGTGGCGACCTGTCCCAGGGGAACTTTATTCCCGGTCGATGATGTCAGCATCAGAGCATTCAGTAACGCCGGGTTTTGTCGTGAGGCTTCATTTCCCCGCAGCACCACATCAATCTGGCGGTTACGGTCGCGCAGGGTGGTCACGGTGGTTCCGGAAAACAGCGTGGCAAGCGTTCCTGCCAGTGACTGAGACGTCATGCCGGTGGCACGCGCCTGCGTCTGATCCACCCGCAGACGGATGACCCGCTCCGGTTCACCGGACGTCAGATTGACACCCCGGGTATCGGGATTGCGGGCAATCATCCCTGCCAGTTGCGTGGCCAGTTCACGTACACGGGTATTATCCGGCCCGGATACCCGGTATCTGACCGGCCAGCCCACCGGAGGGCCCAGCTCCAGTGTGGATACCCGGGTTGTGAGCGTACTGAAATCTTTCGACAGGATCTGCTCAAGCTGTTTCTGCAGCCGGTTTCTCGCCGCTTCATTTTTCGCCACTACGACCAGCTGGGCAATGTTCTCTTTCTGCAGCAGAACATCCATCGGCAGATAAAAACGCACAGCGCCGGAACCGATGTAGCTTGAGTAATGGTCAATATCAGGATTATCGCGCAACTTCGCTTCAAACTTCAGGACGTCGCGGTGCGTCTGTGCCTGGCTGACATTCTGCGGCAGAGTCAGGCTCACCAGCAGCTCCGGGCGATCGGACGCTGGGAAAAACTCACCCTGCATCAGCAGGGCTCCGCCCCCGGACAATATCAGTATCGCCAGGGCACAACCGAGTGTCTTGCGCCGGTGCTGCATCACCCGGTCGAGCAGGCGGGTATAATGACGGTGAAAGAAACTGTGCTTATGTGACTGATGTGAATGCTGTTCCGGCAGTAACCAGACGCCGGTAAGCGGCGAGAAAAGAACCGCAACCAGCCATGAGCTCAGCAGCGCTGTCAGTACCACCACAAACAGGGAGTAGCAGTATTCTCCTGCGCTCGATGCCGCAAATCCCACCGGTATAAATCCGGCAATCATCACCAGTGTCCCCGTCAGCATCGGGAACGCGGTGGTACGAAATACCTGCGTGGCGGCCACACTCAGGGCATCGCCAGCCTCAAGCCGCGACACCATGGCTTCTACGGTGATCATGGCATCATCAACCAGCAGTCCCAGTGCAATGATCAGGGCACCGAGGGAGATTCGCTGTAGCCCTATTCCGGCCAGTTCCATCCCGGTAAATGTCATGGCCAGCACCAGCGGAATGGCCACGGCGACCACCAGACCTGCCCGGCTGCCCAGCGAAACAAAAGAAACGGCCAGCACAATAATAACGGCCTCAACCAGCACCTGGACGAATCCTCCCACCGCGTCACTGACTACGGCCGACTGGTCTGCCACCTTCTCCACACTGATCCCGTAAGGAAGATGCGTGCGGATCCTGTCCATCGTCGCGTTCAGCGCCCGACCAAAATCAACAATATTTCCACCGCGAGCCATCGAAATCGCCAGCCCGAGTGCTGGTTTACCGTTAACCCTAAACTCCGGTGAGGGCGGATCTGCCTGCTGCAGTGTGACCGTGGCCAAATCGGTGAGTGGGATAAAACGGTTTCCGGTATGCAGCACAATTTGCCGCAGGCTGTCCACGGATGTGAAGGCGCCACTGACTTCCACCGACATATTTTCCTGTGATGTCCGGATACGTCCGGCGGGCGTGACGGCATTCTGTGCCTGCAGAGCCGCCGTCACCTGCTGAAGATCGAGTCCCATTCCCGACAGTTTCAGTGGATCAAAAGCAATCACCACCTGTTGTTCGCTGTCACCCAGCAGCGTAACTTTCCCTGTTCCCGGAACAGCCAGCAGAGATGTCCGGATATCATCGACGGTATCGCGTAACTGCCGGGGAGTGAAGCCGTCCGACGTGAAGCCATAAATTGTGCCGTATGTATCATCGAATTCATCATCCACGGCCGGGGTGGTGGTGCCGTCCGGCAGGGATGCCCGGATGTCGTCCATCTTTTTCCGCACGCTATACCAGATACCCGCAACCTCTGACGGCGGTGTGTCATCACGCAGGTTCACAAAAATCACCGACGAGCCCGGACGCGTGTAACTCTCGATATAATCCAGATGTGGGATTTCCTGGAGCTTCTTCTCCAGCGTGTCGGTGACGAAACTGACGGTATCTTTTACCGTTGCGCCCGGCCACTGTGCCGACACCACGGCGGTCTTAATGGTAAACGCCGGATCTTCGCTGCGCGGCAGATTTAGAAAGCTCATGACGCCTGTCACCGTGACCATCAGCATCAGAAAAGCCACCAGTTGTCGGTGGGCCAGTGCCCAGGCAGAAAGATTAAAACCGCCGGAAGCGTGCATAACATTTTTCATTTTTGGTTCTCCGTCAGCACGTTTTCCCCGTCACGTAACTGACTGACCCCGGCAGTGACCACCTGTTCACCGGCTGTCAGCCCTTTGCGGATGAGCACCGAATCGGTCATATAGGCCGCAATGTCAACGGGTGTCAGGCGCAGGCGATTTTTGCCGGTGTCCACCACGAACACTGCCGGTTTCTGTTCTTTCCTCGTCAGGGCAGATGCCGGTACCTGAAACACTTCACTGCCGCCCAGGGGTAATGACCCGGTGACCGTCGCCCCCATAGCCATTACCGCGGGTGCATTCTCAAGGTCATAGCGTACCCGCCAGGTCCGGGTCTGTGTGTCGGCCTGCGGGCTGATGTCACGCAGCGTTCCGGTTACCGACACCGACGGGTTATCCGCCATACGCAGGGTGAGTGTCTGCTGCTGTTTCAGGGTGTCAGCCAGAGCCCCCGGTACGCTGAAGACCGCATCACGGGCCCCTGACTGCGCCACCCGCAGGATTTCCTGTCCGGTGGTCACTACCTGTCCCGGACCGGCGCTGACGGTGGTGACCACCCCGGTAACCGGTGAGAGCAGTCGCGCATACCCCAGACGGTCCGCTGCACTGCTCAGGTCGGCCTGAGCGCTCTGCAGTTTTGCTGTTGCCGTGTCGCGGTTTGTGCGGGCCTCGTCAAGCTGAACCCGGGCAACCGCACCCTGCGGGGCAAGCAGCGTCATGCGTCGCAGGTTTATCTCAGCAAGCCTGGCGCTTGCCTCGGCTTCCTGTACTGCCGCCTGAGCACTGCGGTACTGATTACGCAAATCGGTATCATCCAGTTCAGCCAGTACCTGCCCGGCAACCACTGACTGCCCCACATCCGTGAGTCGTTTCACCATCCGGCCATCGGTACGGAAGCCGATAATCGTCTCTTCATGGGGCAATATTTCACCGGTCATCAGCGTCTGTCCGCCATGATTGCCGGCAGATACCTCCGTGGTCATCACCGGTCTTGGTGGGACATGGCGGGATACCGGCTCATTATCACAGCCGGTCAGTTGCAGGGCGAGGGCGAAAACCAGGGCTGAGCCCCGTCGCCAGAAAAGCAAAGACGCTATCAGGGGGATGAATGAATATGATGGCATGGCAGCCTCCGGAAAAAATGCTGCCATGAGTAAACCGCAGGTGTGTCCAGATACGTTCGACGAACCATCAAGATTTGGTCAAGAAAAGTGAAAAAGAAAACTCATACGGGCAGTTTCACCCGAAACAGGAGTCCGTTCCCCTCTTGCGGGATACTGGCGGTCAGCGTTCCGCCGTGAGACTCACAAATGGCTCTGGCAATCGACAGACCCAGTCCACTGCCTCCTGAATGACGGGAACGGGAAACATCAGAACGGGTAAACCGGTCAAACATCACCGGCAGAAAATCCGGTTCGACGCCCGCGCCGTAATCCCGGAAGGAGAACGTCCAGTAGCCTGACTGAACGGAACCCTGTATCGTTTGCTTCCCGCCTTCCGTCGCGTAACGCAGTGCGTTCTCCATTAAAATGGTAAAGACCTGTCCGATTCGCAGCGGGTCCGCACAACATTCTCCCGGAGGGATATCCGTGTCGTAACCGAAATGCCCGGCGGTAGCCTGTGGCCGTAGCCAGGCAATCTTTTCCTGCAGTAATCCGGCGGGTGAGAAGCGTTGTTTATTCAGCGTAAGCTGCCCTGCATCAGCCAGTGAGAGCAGGTGCAAATCATCAATCAGACGGCTGAGGCTCAGGAGCTGGTTCATCACCATATTCATCTGCGCTTTATCAGCCGGGAATACGCCGTCCATCATTCCCTGTAGACGGCCCACCGCGGCCGTCAGTGGAGAGCGCAGTTCATGCGCGGCTGCAACATGAGATGCCCGTAATTCCCGGTCATAACGTTCAAGTCTTTCGGCCATGGTATTGAAGTTCTGCGTAAACAACATCAATTCAGAGGGCGCACTTGCATCCATTTTTGAGCGAGTGGTAAAACGCCCCTGCGCTATCGCTGCGGAGGCTCGCGTCAGCAGACCGAACTGCCGGGCGAGAGGCCGGGCGGCCAGCAAACCGAGCATAATTATCAGCGGTGTCACAAACAGGACCAGCCCTCCCAGCGTCAGCCAGTCTGTTGACGCAATGGACGGATCTGAGAACTGCAGTCCGTACCAGTCATCAATAATTTCATGGTAACGGATGCGATTAAGATCGGGATTTTCCCGCAGATGCAGAAATTCCTGTCGTACCGCCTCCGGCATCCGATGCTGTACCCAGGCATCCAGCAGGGCAAAACGCAGCCACATGCACAGGGCGATAAGCACGACACTGCCGGCCGCCAGCGACAACACCCTGACGCAAATCCAGCGCCATAATGAACGGGACTCTCTTTTTTTCATGGCTGCAGATACCGGTAACCGATCCCTCTCACGCTGGTCAGCACACCGCTGACCCCCGCTTTTTCCAGTTTGCGGCGTAGGTTATAGATGTGTGTATCAACCACCCTCTCCAGCGCATCACTTTCCGGCAGGCAGTGTTCAAGCAGCGTCTGACGGGAACAGACGCTCCGGGGGCGGGTCATCATCATGTCCAGCAGTGAAAACTCGGTGGGGGTCAGCTCAAGGTGCACCCGGTTTTCATCGTGAATAACAGCGACTGACATGGTGTCCCGGTTGAGTTCAACGGCCCCCACCCGGCGATAATTTTCAGCGCTAGCATGCGCTGCCGCCCCACGCCGTAACACCGCCTGCACCCGGGCCACGACCTCACCCGGATCATAAGGTTTGACGACATAATCATCCGCACCGAAGCGTAAGGCCCCGATACGGTCCGGGGCCTCGCCCATTGCGGTGACCATTATCACGGGAACATCGGATTCGCGGCGCAGCCGGCTGAGTATTTCTGTTCCGGTCATACCCGGCAGCATGATATCAAGCAGAATAAGTGCAGGATGCTGGGTAAGGGCGGCTTCAAGTCCTGCTTTTCCATCATGGGCCAGTATGACCCCGAAGTTTTCACGGCGAAGATAGGCTTCGAGCACATTCGCCGCATCCCGGTCGTCCTCGATAATCAGAATACGTTTTGTGTTCATTCATTCTGCCTTGATGGTTTCTTGATGGTTTCCACGCTGAGTCTTGATAAAGCATCGTCATAATCCACTGCGGGTGGCCGGGCGGGTCACAGCTTACCGTAATGCATAAACATAAAACGAGGGATATATGATGGCAACGTATTCGTCTGTAACAGGGTGTACAGTGATCCTGCTGGCAGCGACCTGCGGGTCCGCTATTGCCGACAGCGGCAATCAGGATGGAGTGACGGTGGGGATAATGGGAGAAAACGCCCCCCGCTACAGTGGCGCGGATAAGCAGCACTGGACAGTGATGCCTTCCCTGCAGGTCCGTAAAGGCGCGTTTTTCTTCGACTCAACAAAAGGTATCGGTTATGACCTGCAGACGGATAATGGCCTCTATTTTGAAAATGCGTTCGGATACAGTTTTGGCCGTGCCGATCAAAATTCATCGTGGCGCGATGGTTCTGACAAACTGAAAGGAATGGGAAACATCCGTGGTGCACTGAACACGCAGGTTGCTGTTGGCTGGCAGGTGAACAGCTGGTTTACCCCGGAAATCCGTGCAACTCTGCCGCTGACGGATTCACAGGGGGTACAGTACCAGGCCTCGCTGACGCTCGTGCCCTGGCAGAACGACACAGATACGGTTGCCCTGCAGGGCGCGGCACTTTTTGGTGACGCCCGGTACATTAACACCTGGTACGGCGTTAATGCTGCCCAGAGCCGCACAACCGGTTTCCGGGAATACAACCGTAGCGCAGGATTTTATGCTACGCAGACTACCCTGAGCTGGCAGCATCAGTTTAATGAACACTGGGGCACCCTACTGGGCGCTTCATATGCCTGGCTTGCGGATAAAACCAGTGACAGTCCTGTTGTGTCAGCGCGAGACAATATCAGCGGTTTTGCTGGTATCAACTGGACATTCTGACACGCCAGGAACTGGCAGAGTCTCCGAAAAGTGGACTATCAGAAACATATATTTGAATGTTGATATCAGATGATGTTTTGCGAGTCATCTACTGGCTTGGAAATGGCTTCAAGCCCTGAGTGATATATCACCGGAAGATTACGAGCAGGAGCATGTACTATTACACTTTCAGTGGAGTGGATTATAAGCGCAGGATAATAGCATATGAGGACAGCATTAAAATTCATTACATTCCCAAATCCTTTATCTATATTCTCGCTAGTATAAAATCATGTATAGCGAAAGAAAACCCTAGCACCTTAAATAAGACCGCACCGACAGTCTTTTGCGCCGAGGTTCTTCTCCCCCCCATAAACAATGACCACGAAAATATCAGGAAAACTACGACATCACATGTCAGATGGGCCGAATCCCAGCTTAACCAGAATTGACGAATGAATACTTGAAAAATTTGACATAAATTGAATATCGTCATTCCATAATAGTATGGGCATAGTACGAACTGCCAGCTAGTTTGTTCCGTCCGTTGAGTCTCTAACTGACTATTATTTTAAGACTAACATATCAGTCTCTTTGATTTTTAGATAGCAATAATATTTGCTGATATTACTTCATTGAGTACTTCTACCGCCATACTGGCATCAAGATTCTTGACCGACACATAGACCTTTATATGAGCCTCCACGCTATCGAGAATTATCTCGAACGTACGGTCAAGCTCTTCTGGATAGTAGTTCATCACGCTGTCGAACACGCTATTGTACGATGCCCTGACAATCCCATTACATACCGTAAGGAATAAGGCGATATTTCTCATTCAGAACTGAATCACATGCGGTAGCAGGAGGATGAAAATCAGCTACTGAAGAAACAGGTGGCTGGCCTGAGTGTGGACAAGGAGATGCTTCAGGAGATGCTGAAGCAAAAGTTCTAAGGCCGGCACAGAAATACCAGTCGGTGCATTCTCTGCGGGAAGCATATCGTATCAACGCCTACCGGGGACGCGGGTTACTAATGCAAAGCAGAACTGTTTAACCGCCGCTATCGGACATAAATACTGGATTTTAATCTATTTAGAACTCAGAATGAGGTACGGGAGAATTACATTATGCTGGCTGAGGTAATACAATAACGAGCGGCCTCATGAATCTCTGAATAACCTGATACAGGAAGAGGTATCGGCTGATGACTGAAAACCCGGAGCTATCAAGAAGTGCATGGAACAAAAATGGCATGCTTAAACTTACAGCGTTTGGTTTACGTATACTTCGCTCTTCTTACTTTTTATGATGATAAATTTGGCATACCACCCTGTTCTTAATATATTTAAAAAAAACCAAATACTCCCTCCACAAATACTTGACGTCACATGATACATTAATGAGGCCTTAAAAGAAAAAACCGATGATTTAGTAAATCACACATAAATATTGAACACAATACATTTAACATAGAGAAAAAATTAGTGAGTTAAGTAATAGACATATTAAATCAAAACTACAACTCAAGACATCTAAACACCCCACCATGGTGCATAATAATAACAGAAATACTTCTAACCGTAAGGATACATGATAAAAAATGGTTACCACAGCGGGGAGGTAACCATTTTTAGTTAACTACTCTCTCGGAGGAAAACCTGCCTCACGTAAAGCATTAGCAACTTGTTCAGTAGATAAAGAAGTTTTCACTTCGATCTTACGAGTCGGTGGATCAGTTATGATACTTGCCTCAGGATCAATATTTTGAATCACTTTAGTCACTGTCCGGGCACATCCGCCGCATGTCATATTTTCTAGATGTAATTGCATATATATATCCTATTTAGTTGTAGTAACTTCAATGATAGAACTTGCCACCGTTGTAAGGTCAAGCCCTATCGCCAAAAATTTTCGTGCTTATATTCTCTGACTAAGCGTTTCACCTGAGGTGGGGATATATACTGCCCCAAAGTATTTCAAGTAAACCGTTCAGTTGTGCTTTCTGCCGGCTGTCGGGCAACAAGACGAAGACGTAGCAGTCCTCGCAGTAAAAGAAGTGGTTGCCGCGCCGTAACCCCTTATCCCTACGACAATGCAATACGCGGGCGGTTTTATCCCTCCACCCACGTATTGCCGACCTTATCGCCAGACAGTGGCGTTAACCTGCCCGGAGAGTTATGGCTTAGCCGGAGAGCTTTCTGTCCATCCGCCCCCCAGCGCTTTATACAAATTGACCAAATTGCTCATTCGCGCCAGTCGGGTCTGAACCAGAGTTTGCTGTGCACTGAACAGCGCTCGTTGCGCGTCAAGCTCCGCCAGATTATCGTCAATACCGGCCCGGAAGCGCTGTGAGGCCAATTCATAGTTAGCCTGGCTGGCCTGCACCAACAATTGTTCTGAACGGAATTGATCGTCCAGGGTTTGTCTGCCCGCCAGGCCATCAGCCACTTCGCGGAAGGCAACCTGAATCGCCTTCTCGTAATTCGCAATTTCGATGCGCTTTTGTACCTGGGCTAGGTCCAGATTGGCGCGCAGAGCGCCTCCCCGGAAAATAGGCAACGAGATTTGCGGAACAAAACTCCAGGCCGCTGACCCCGGCTCGAACAACCCGTCCAGACTCGAACTGGCCGTACCAGCCGATCCTGTCAAACTGATTGCCGGGAAAAATGCCGCGCGAGCGGCCCCGATATTGGCATTGGCCGCACGCAGTTGCTGCTCTGCCGCACGGACATCCGGACGACGCACCAGCAATTCTGCCGGCAAGCCCGCCGGCAACGCGGAAGGGATGATGTCATCGGGCAAGGTATTCGCCTTATCCAGGCTGGCCGAGAGTTCGGCCGTCAATGGCTGCCCTAAAAGCAAAACCAGTGCATTGCGATCCTGCGCCGCCACCCTCGTATAAGCAGCCTGACTGACTTCCGCAGTACGCAACGCAATCTCTGCGCGCCGCAAATCAATTTGCGTTGCATTACCCGCATCAAACAGCGCCTGGGTCAATGCGTAAGTCCTCTTTTGCGTGCTCAGCGTATCGTGAGCCAGTTGCAGCAACTCCTGATCCGCACGCAACGTCAGATAAGCGTTTGTCACCTCAGCGAGCAGGCTCAGCCTTGCCGCAATCCGTGTTTCATCCAACGCCAGGTACGTTGCCAGCGCCCGATCGCTGAGGCTACGAACCCGTCCCCACAAATCCAGCTCCCAGGCTGACACCGCACCATTAACGTCATAACTCCGCGTTATCTGCGTTGTACCACTCGGGCTGACATCTGCGGGCAGACGCTGCACGGTAGCGCCCGCATCCACATTCAGTGTTGGCAACATATCGGCACGACGGATCCGGTACTGAGCCCGCGCGGCCTCAACATCCAGCACCGACTTGCGCAGATCGCGGTTGTTTGCCAACGCGACCTCAAGTAATTGTTGCAACAACGGATCACGATAGAAATCGCGCCAACCGATATCAGCCACGGCAGTCTGAGCCGCTGAAACTGTTCCCTGAGCATAAGCCGCTCCCGAAGGATAGCTTGAGCTCGTTGGTGCAGAAGGCCGTTCGTAGTCCGGCGCCATAGTACAACCGGCCAATACCAGCGCCATCGCCAGCACCGAGAGTTTATTAATACGATGGTTCATTTCATACTCTGCTTTCATTATTCTCTCTCCGCCCGTCATGGCCGTGAATCACTGATTGCCCGCTGTGCCTGCTTGATTTCCCGGCGAATAACCAGCTTACGGACCACGACATAGAACACTGGCGTCAACAAGAGTCCGAACAGCGTCACCCCCAGCATCCCGGCAAACACGGCAATCCCCATGGCATGACGCATTTCCGCACCGGCACCGCTCGCGATCACCAAAGGCACAACCCCCGCAATAAATGCCAACGAGGTCATCAGTATCGGGCGCAGACGCAGGCGAGCGGCCTCCAGCACAGCAGCCAGAGGATCGACGCCTTCACTCTCTCTGGCGCGAGCGAACTCGACGATCAGGATTGCGTTTTTCGCCGCCAGTCCCACCAGCACCACAAAACCAATCTGCGTGAAGATGTTGTTATCTCCATTCGATAGCCAAACCCCGGCGATCGCGGAAAGTAATGCCATTGGGGCAATTAACAGCACCGCAAACGGCAGCGACCAGCTGTTGTATTGTGCGGCCAGGATCAGGAACGCCAGGAACACCGCCAACGGGAAGATATACAGCGCCGAGTTGCCAGTCTGCTTCTCCTGGTAAGTCAGATCGGTCCATTCGTATGTCATTCCCTCAGGCAGCGTTTCACTAACGATCTTCTCAATAGCTGCCGTTGCCTGTCCGGAGGAGTAGCCAGGCGCTGCGCCACCGGTAATATCCGCCGACGGATAACCGTTGTAACGCATAACACGGTCTGGTCCAGAGGTACGGGTAATGTTCACCAGCGTTCCCAGTGGGATCATGTCACCCGCGGCATTACGCACTTTAAGCAACCCGATATCTTCAGGCTGCATACGGAATTGCGCATCCGCCTGAGTGATCACCCGATACGTACGACCGAAGCGGTTAAAGTCATTTACATACAGCGACCCCAGATTCACCTGCAACGTATCAAAGATATCGGTCAGTGCGACGCCCTGAGACTTGGCTTTGACGCGGTCGATATCAACCTGCAACTGAGGTGCGTTGGTCTGGAAACTGGCCATCATCCCTGCCAGTTCAGGAGCCTGCATGGCCTTCGCCATAACCATCCCTTGAACACGGGTCAGCTCTTCAAAGCCAAGCCCTGCCCGGTCTTCGATCTGGAGTTTAAATCCTCCCATGCTGCCCAGCCCCGGTACCGGTGGTGGCGGGAAGATCCCGACAAAACCGTCAGGTATCTGGCTAAATTTCCCCATCAGGCTACCGGCAATAGCCTCGGCAGACAGCGAAGGATCCTTACGTTCACTGAAGGGTTTCAGCATGGTAAACATCAATGCGGAGTTAGGCATGTTAGGGCCGTTTACCGACAACCCAGGAAACGCCACGACGCTTTCCACTCCAGGTTCCGCCAGCGCAATTCGGGACATCTCTTTCACTACGGCTTCCGTGCGATCCAACGAGGCGCCGGAAGGCAATTGAGCAATCCCAACCAGATAGTATTTGTCCTGAGCGGGCACAAAACCGTTAGGAACCTGCTGGAACCCCAACAGTGTCAGGCCCAGGAAACCGGCATACAGCACCAGCACGATGATACTGCCGCGTACGGCCCGGCGGACTGCGCCAACGTAGTTGTTCGACAATCTATCGAAGAAAGCGTTAAAGCGACGGAAGAAACCACCGAATACGCGATCCATGATGCGCGTCAACCTGTCGGCCTGCGCCATATCCTGATGGGGTCTAAGCAGAACCGATGCCAGCGCCGGCGACAACGTCAACGAGTTGATCGCAGACAAGATCGTCGAAATGGCGATGGTCAGCGCGAACTGGCGATAGAACTCCCCCTGCAATCCTGACAGGAACGCAGAAGGAATAAACACAGCAGCCAAAACGGAAGTAATGGCTAAAATAGGGCCAGTCACCTCGTCCATGGCCCTTCTTGCCGCTTCTTTCGGAGAACGGCCCTGTGCAATATGCCGTTCGACGTTTTCAACCACCACAATGGCATCATCGACAACGATACCAATCGATAACACCAGACCAAACAACGACAGCGTGTTGAGCGAAAAGCCGAACAAATACATGAGGGCGAAAGTACCGACCAACGAAATAGGTACCGCGACCAGAGGGATGATCGAAGCCCGCCAGGTTTGCAGGAACAGCATCACCACCAGTACCACCAACACCGTCGCCTCCAGCAACGTCATTGCCACTGATTTCAACGAGGCGCTGACAAACACTGTCGGGTCATAAGCGATACGGTATTCGATACCTTCCGGGAAGTTGGCCTGCAGCCTCGCCATCGTCGCCCGAACCGAGGCAGAGACGTCCAGCGCATTGGCGCCTGGCGTCATAACGATGTGCATACCCACGGCATTTTTATCGTCCAGCAGGCTGCGCAGGGAATAGTTGTCCGATCCCAATTCCAGACGCGCAACATCGCGCAGGCGGGTAACCTGCCCGTCAGCGCCAGCTTTGATCACGATATCGCCAAACTGCTCAACGGTGGTCAGACGCCCCTGGGCATTGATACTGACTTCGAAGGCTGAGGAGCTGTTCGGCTGTTGACCGACAGAACCGGCCGCGACCTGGACATTCTGCTCACGAATTGCTGCGGTCACATCACTGGCCGTCAAACCGCGGGAAGCGACTTTGGTCGGATCCAGCCAGACGCGCATCGCGTATTCACCCTCGCCCCCAAGCGTGACGCTGGCAATACCTGGCAAGCGTGATAGCTCATCACGCACGTTCAACATGGCATAGTTGGAAACATAAAGCGGATCGTAGCGATCGCCCTGTGCAAATATATGCACAACCATGAGGATATCCGGTGACGTTTTCTCCGTCACGACACCGATCTGCTGCACCTCAGTCGGCAAGCGCGGCAAGGCCCGAGAAACCCGGTTCTGCACCTGAATCTGCGCAATATCGGGGTCGGTTCCCTGCCGGAATGAAATCGTCAAGACCATTCGACCGTCGGCAGACATCTGGGAACTCATGTACAACATGCCTTCCACCCCGTTGATTGCCTGTTCCAGTGGAGCAGCAACGGTGTCAGCAATCACCTTAGGGTTAGCACCAGGGTAGCTTGCCGAAACCTGCACGGTAGGCGGTGTTACCGATGGGTATTCACTCAGCGGAAGCTGAAAGAAAGCCAGAGCGCCAGCTATCAGCATAAACACCGATAACACAATCGCGAAAATAGGCCGCTGGATGAAGAAGTGTGGGAATTTCATTATTGGCCTCCCCCTTCAACGGAGCCGGCTTTTTCCCCCTCGCTAACCGACGCGCCAGAAGCCTGCATCGGGGTCAAACGCGGCGTCACCGCCATACCGGGACGCACCAGCCCCTTGATAATAATGTTCTCACCGGCTTTCAGGCCACTCTTGACCACGCGCAAACCATCAACCACCGCGCCCAGCTCAATCGGGCGATACTGCGCCTTATTATCCGCACCCACCACCAGGACATAGTTGCGTCCCTGATCGCTCCCTATCGCCTGATCGTCAATCAGAATCGCCTGATGTGCCGCACCGGTGGCCAGCTGCACGCGGGCAAAGGCACCTGGCGTCAGTTTCCCATCGTCGTTAGGGATTACGGCACGTACCCTGACAGTACCGGTACTACGATCGATCTGATTCCCGACAAAATCGAGCGTTCCCTGATGCGGGAAACCTTTTTCTGTCGCCAGCCCAACATGCACGGGTAAACGCTCTTCCACCTTGTTAACTGCGTCAGGACGTGCCTTGCTGACTGAATTAAGGAACGTCGCTTCGTCAATATCAAAGTAAGCGTATAGCGGATTGACGGAAACAATCGTTGTCAATAGCGTCGCAGATCCCGTACCACCGCCGCTGACCAGATTTCCCTCAGTCACCAGCATGCGATCCACGCGGCCGGTAATCGGTGCCACCACGCGCGAATAAGACAAGTCCAGTTTCGCCGCCGCAACCTCGGCCTTTGCAGCCTGCACCTCAGCCTGACGAGCATGACGTGTAGAAGCGGCGTCATCGTAATCTTTCCGGGATACCGCGCCATTGTTCACCAGCCGACCAACTCGTTCAAAATCGCGATTGGCCTGGATAGCCAGCGCTTCTGCCTGCTTGAGTCGTGCTTGCGCGCTGTCAAGAGCCACCTGGAATGGACGAGGATCAATTTGGAACAGCAGCTGCCCCTGACGCACCATGCTGCCTTCAGGTACGCTGACAGCGTCGATGGTACCGCCAACGCGTGGGCGTAGCTCTACGGTTTTTGGGGCCGCCAATGAACCGGTAAACTCTGCCGAAGGGACTATCTGACGCGAGAGCACTTCGGCTACGGGAACCTGGGGAGCCATAGGTGCGGCCGCTGCGGCCGGCTCATCGTTGCCGCCACTATCCCGGGCAAACGCAATCCCGGCAGTGGCGATGATTGCGGCCGACACAATCAGAACCCCAATTTTCATTTTCATAACAGTGATCCTTTCATACGCCACAGGCAGCCCCGGCCCATCCGAAAACGGCGCTGTAGCAATTTCTTACAAGGCTAAAGGTTGATGTTACTGGAAGGTCAAGCACACCAATTAAAAAAAATGAAAAACATCCAATCAGGCTTAATTAATATTTAATGTGTAAGCGTTAAACGAGCGCCGTATTGACGATTATTTATCGGGAAGAACCACGTTCCATGGAAGTAGTTCGGCCACTTTGTTGCTGGACTACTCCGGTAGTATGCTCAAGATATGGCGAAGGTAGTGACCCATGCAGCAATTGAGCTCACCGCTGAAGACTCACGCCAGACCTTCCCCCTTCTCCCGGGATAGCCGCCTGCGGCAGCATGTCATTCGTCATCGCGCTGCCAACCTGACCATTCAGAACCAGCGGCACAACATGCCGCATTTCTTTACGCAACTGGCTGATTTGCTAGCGCGGGACCAGCAGATGATTGGTAGGTGCTTGGCTGTCCGCGTGTCTCCGGGGTCAGACACTGACCTTTACTGACAGCTGGCGGCCCCCATTAAGGTCGGAACCACAGTACTTGGCGGGCTGTGCTGCAGGCGCTGATACTGCCCCAGTACCAGTTCGGCGCTGTTCAGAACATTTAGCATCCAGAACGGGGACATGTCTGCCATGCGCTCGTTACTATAGGGCAGGATCGTCTACCGGGGTGGGGTCAGTCCATCAACGGCTCGGAAGTGTCTAGATTACCCGTGGCGATTCAAGAAGGTTGAATATGATTCCCGACTCATTAATGGAACGCTGCATGATGTTATGCATTACGGGTTGACATTACGATGTGACGGGCCGGGTTAGCTGTATGGAGCCTGTACACAAGTTTGTGTAATTGCCTGATTTTGATATGTTCAATTCAACATCAAAAGCAGGTTACTTTATGGACGAAAAACAGTTGTAGGCTCTGGCTAACGAACTGACCAAAAATCTCAAAACCCCTGACGATCTCAACCAGTTCGATCGCCTGCTGAAAAAAATCAACGTTGAGCGCCGCCTCAACGCCGAAATGCTCCATCACCTCGGCTACGGTAAACATCAGTCTAAACCGGGTGCCAACTCCCGCAACGGCTATTTCACAAAAACCGTTACCACCGGCGATGGCCCGCTGGAACTGCGTACGCCGTGCGATCGTGACGGCTCCTTCGAGCCCCAACTGGTGAAGAAAAACCAGACCCGGATCACCGGGATGGATAACCAAATCCTGTCACTGTACGCCAAAGGGATGACCACCCGTGAGATAGTGGCTGCGTTCAAAGAGTTGTATGACGCGGATGTCTCACCGACGCTGGTAGTCCTTCATGCTCCGGAAGGTCAGACTGATGTTGTCTTCACTGCCATCATCAGCAAGCGTGTTTTTAACGGTAAGATTGACTTTTGGGGAATATTCAGAAATGACAGAATCACAATTATTTTTATTCAAATCAACTTTTTTGCGCTCAGACAAGGGGCAGACTCCTGACCATTACTGAAGTCGCCCGCCACGAGCAATTTCAGGGGGAGCTCCGTTTTCTTGCTCGCACCACCGGTATGCAAATCAAGTTTTAAATTAATACGCGCTTTAGGGATTTCGGACTGAAAGGAAGAATTAGACATGGCTGTCCCTGTTCTATGGAGTGATAGAAACGGTCAATGCCAGTGAAAAATAAATAAGAAAAAATTACCCAGCCAGAACAACTTTCCGGTTCGCGTCATCCGACGTAAATAAAAATCCCGGAACCAAAAAAAGCGGGCGCATTCCATCCACCAGCATGTCGACACTGTATTTTCTGGGTATTTGTCTGAAATGAAAAATTTCGGATAAGGCCCAATGGCTGGAGTTTGGGAACGTTCCCTGCCAGATCGAAAATGAAAAAATGTAACAAAGATTTACATTCCTGGCTTTTAACAAAAAAAATATCATCTTTCTGATTTATAAAAATTTTACACCATAACCCTTCAGGCCCCGCGGGATAAGGATGTACAGAAAATGATCAATTTGGCTTAGGGTGTATATTTGTACAAAATATCACCAGTCACGTGAAATATCTGATTTTGTACTTTTATCAGAAATTGAGAAGCTGGACGTGACTGAGCATGTGAAAAACTGGCGACAGTTTCAGGTTTCCATCATTTCTTATTATTCACGTAAACCGGGCTTATTTATTTTTTTTCAGATTAAAGGAATTGCAACGCCCGGACTTTACGCATATCTCATACCTGTACCAGCGATATGAATATCTCAGCCGCCGGTGCATTAGCGCGACCAGGAACAACACCCGTTCGGTTTACAGAAAGACAGACGTGGACAGTGATGAGCTTTGCTGCGGGTTGAGAACGGTTGTTTTACTGCTCAAGGTTGTAACACGATCCGATTCGACTCCAGCATGACAGCCGACAGTGTATGAGCCGCAAAAACAGCCATACAGGCTGACAAGTCGCCATTCACAAGAAACTCAACCGGCGCAACGAGTTTCCCTCCATCCGAAAATCCGCAGGTCAGTGCCGACTTCCTTACCAGCAGTGCATTCGCATCGCTGTATTCCAGGGCCAGAAGCGTTTCATTGTCCCAGTCCCTGTCACTCACCGCTGCATTGACCCAGCCCCGCGATTTAAGCTGTTCAATTGCGTACGTCAGCCGATACAAATCCGACTGCGCTGACACCGGTCCGGTGCACGAAGACCACAGATATTCCAGACGACTGAATAAGCTGGCGGCAAGGCCTTTGTTACGCCCCAGCGTCAGCAATCCCTCAATATCAGATGCGATTGCACGTGGAAACCGTTTTTGCTTATACGCCACCGTTAACCAGCGCAGTATAAATGCATGCGTGCTGAGTGGCGACAATGCCTGACCATCCTGCTGAGCGGTACGTAAGGCGACAAGGGCGCACCAGGCGAAATGCGCAAGTGCTGTGACGGTTTGTTCCGGGGGTAAGGTATCGTGAGCTTTTTTCATTCAGGGATTATATCGGCGCTGCAGACACCGGGGAAGACCTGGATAACTCCCCCATTAATTAGAGAAGCTATTACTTTCACGGACAAATCATCCCCGTTCTGGCCGTTGCTATTGGCTCTGACATGGCCTTAACATGCACGGTAAGCTGGTTAAAGGGTGTTGCGAAGACTCCCTGAGCGACGCGGTTAATAATGATCTGCGTCATACTCGTTACACCGTCAGTGCAGGCGGTACCGGTCACCTTTTGCCATGCGTCGGCGATGATGGCGTTAAGCCCCGGAGGCGCACTGTCGGTCAGTTGCAGGTTTCGCCCTGTACCCAGCGTATCGAGATTGAGCAGCAGCACCATTTTGCACTCCGGTGCGCTGGCCGTCTCCCATATCCAGCGTAACAGCGTCGGGAGTGAACGATGTCGTGCCTGCTGACGCTGGCGCGAATATTCGCCGGTGCGCTGCCAGACTTCAGAGTGAAAACGCAGAATCAATGACCGGTATTCGCTCATGGCTTCACGATACGGTAGCGCCAGCGTAAAGCTGAATGCCGCCAGTCGCGGGTAATGGTCAACGGCCTGTTGCAGAAATGCACGCGTGCTGACGGCATCCGCGCTGACAGCATCAGACGCCCGTATGTAAGAATGATTCATAATGCAGACTCTCTTTAGGTTAAATCAGGGAGGACACCGCCTCTACGGCGGTATCTGGTTCATAAAGACGGGGAACTATCTGGTACTGCAGCAGTAGTTTCTCTGCCAGTGCGCTTCTTCGATGCTGTAGATACCAGTCAGACACCGGGGACAGTGCTTCACGCCCTGGTAATGGTCGCCGCACCACACGCAGTACCAGGAGAGCACCATTACCGTCGCTTCCAGCCCGTTGATGAGACTGCGCAGCTTTCGGTGCCGGGCTTCGGTTTTCACTTCCGGGTCAAGGTGGGCGCAGGCCATCAGCACATGCCGGGCCACGCTCTGCTGGTCATGTTCAAACCACGGCGGCTCCCCGTATGTCCCCGCATGGAGCACCAGTCGACAGCCGCAGGACGCGCAGCTCCATATCTGCCCCGGCGCACTCACGGCCTCCCCGGCTGTCGCGAAGTGGCCTTCGCGGTCATTGGCCAGATAACATTTCAGCATGCGCATGCCGTCACTTCCTCTATCCGGTTGGTATCAGCACGCACATCACTGTGCTCGCCCGTCCGGCAGGTGAGGCAGTAGCGCTCACCGTGGTAATCACTGCCGCAGCCGTGACAGTGCCAGTCTGCGTAGAAAACCAGGGGACGGGCTTCCGGTACATAAGACTGCAGTTGCCGGATATGGCGGGTCTCCCTCACCCCGGGCTTTACATACGGGCAGTGCTGTCGACCGTTCTCCGAAAGCTTTGCTGCATGATGTTCAAACCACGGACGTTCGGTGTCGTATTCAGGATGGTACTGCAGGGCACTGGCACACAGATGGCAGCTGTAGCGGTCATACGGCGCGGTCTGCGCGGTTATGGCTCCCGTGAGACGGCCGTTGCCGTCCAGAGCCATAAACGATTTTGCATACATAGTGGTACTCTCCTTACCGCCAGACGACACGCAGGCGTCAGCCGTCCCGGTACGGGCAGCGTGGCAGGGTGAATGGCGGTTCAGTTATGCGTTAGCGGGTCGGTACGGTTGGTGGTCGGCACCGGAATACAGAAAGGTTACGGTTGTGCAGGTGCGTCGGTGGGTCTGAAACAAACGGGACAGGGTCTGGCGCCACAGTACTGTCGCCGGCAACGGGGACACGTCCAGCGAACCGGGATGGCCTGTGGCTGAGTGCGGCGTCGTTTTTCCATTCAGATATCCTCCCTGCTCAGACGCCACGGGAATCAGCAATACGCTGCTGCATCCAGGCTTCCACCTCGCTTCTGCGCCAGCGGGAGCTGCGCCCCAGCTTGATGGGTTTCGGAAACAACCCGTCGCCAATCAGTTTGTAAAACCATTTGTCGGTCATCCCGGTAAACGTGGTGATAAAGGTCATGTCGATAAGCGGGTCCTGAGCTGAAAGCAGTGTGTCAGGGCTGGCATTAATATTCGTATTCAACGTGGTCATGGTATTTTTCTCCCTCTGAGGATATGGCTATCGGGAGACGTCCGGTGGTGGTTGAATCATGGGGTTACCGGTTCTCCTCAGAGGATAGGGGAACGTTGTAAAAAATTACCCGGCCCGCACAATCAGGCCTGATGAATCGAGATATGTCTGGCTCAGCCACGGCTGCAACCGAAGTTACGCTCACCGTCACCGGTGATTTTGGTCTCCAGCTTGGCTAAATAGGCCGCCTGCGACAGGGCCTGTTGCAGTTGAGCACCATCGCCACGTGTCAACCATGAGACTGGACTCGCCGGGAAACGAGCCAGAACGGCATGCGCCTGTGCATCCACCTTCAGGGCGCTGCACCACGCTTGTTTAATCATACCTGCAAGCGAATCCGGGTCTTTGTAATCTCCCGGTCCGCACCACGTATCGCGGTTCAGCAACAGCACCGCGTGGTAATGCTTCTTCCCTTTGATTTCACCAAACTCCCGCGCCCAGATAAAACGCAGCGTGGTCGGCCAGACGCGTTTGCCCTCGCGACGTTGACGCGTCTGAAGGGCATCAATCCGGGCTTTCAGGGAATCGGTGAAGCGGGAGATAACAGCAGCATCGGTGGCCGCTGGCGTATCCGGCAGACGGAGGTCAACACGCAGGGCCAGTAAGCGGGTGTAAGCGTTAAGAGCGCAACTGAAGGTATCAGCGATGCGTTGCTGCCAGTAAGGGTCGTATGTGTAACTCATTAAAATGGACTCCGGTGGGTTATCGTTCATAACCATTACCGGTGCTGTTAAAAAAAACTTATTGCCTTCAGCGAGTCCGCCAGTCGATCCCTCAGAGACGGCTGGCTTCAGTAAAATATCGTGGCTGGCAGAATGATTGCGTAAAGGGTAATCGCCTCTCAGAAATCGGTTCTAATGCCGGGTGACCCGAAGGCTGCGAAAAAACAGTCTTCCCGTTAGACGATGGCGGGTACGCTTGACATAAGCGGCGTCAACGAGTTCATCGGGTGGCAAATCACGGGTGATATTACAAATCGTCGCCAGTGCTGTATCGGAGAGTTTAAAACTCCGTGACAAGGCGTAGTAATCCCCGGTTTTTTGGTTACTGATGTTATCGAATAACGCTCTGAAGAAATCCGTCTGTGAAGGTCTGCGGGCGTTGATAATTGCCTCTGTCGCTTCATCCCTAAATGTTACCTCCACCTCTTCCATCCCCAGTGAGCGAATGATCCCGGCAATGTCAGGCCAGTAGCGAAGATCGAAACTGTTAAGTCGCTGCAATTCTGGCTTACAGAAGCAGCTGAAGATTGCGATGCCCTTGTATTGACCTGGACCCAAAATAGGTTGTGGTTACCCTGAAAAGCAAATATTACCCCAGAGGGATGTATATACCCGGGGCAAGAGCCCCTGTACCAGTCCCTCATTGCTGTCATGATATTATTACCCCGTTCAATAAGCCCGATAAATAATCGTTATCGGGACTACTGCTAAAACGCCCTGTAACGCATCAGGAGCGCCATATTCATACTAACCACAGATTTCCACTATCGTGTTATTCAATGCGCTTATGCAGGCTCACAGGAAGCTATGGCGGTATAAGACACTACAGCGCTCAATTACTTATTAAATAGCTTGCGGTGATTACCAGGATAATCACCCTATTCCACGTCACCTCAATCGGGTTATTCTGTTTACGATACAATCATGACTATTATCACCAACACGGATAATGCCCCGTTTACAGTCGTTACCAATGGCCTTGTTTACACATATCAAAAAACTTTCAGGGATAACGGGTCACCGTAGTATCTGTAACTGACAGGTATTGTAAGCGTCAATATCAGGCAGACAGAGCAATACCGACAGGCTTACTACAGGTTAGTTCACTGACTGAGCATTTAACGCTCATCACTAATACGCAGACCAGTAATAAACCATTGATACTCACCTGCTGATTTTCAGGCATGACCATTCACCCAAAACGTTACTGTTAACCAGTAACCACCCTGTCGTTATGATTATTAGATTACTGATGTTAATCATCTTCACTTTTATCCTGACGAGGACTAGTCAATGGTAATATCGACTCAATTCAATTCTGTTTTCTTAATGATAGATTTTTAATGAGTGCTAAACATTCAGGTTGTGACTACATTGAATGGTGTATTTCTTACCTGATGGCAATGATTGCTCAATGGATACCATCCAATAGTACTATCCCCTTAGTGAATACCTTCAGATAATAATACCTCCCAGGCATAACCCACTTACTGATAACACATCATCGATTACTGTTACAAATGATAAGACCCCTTCTTTAATATATTAATACCAATCCAACACGCCAGGCATAACAATAGCTATGAAGATAACCACGCCAGACAGCACTTACCTACAACAAACGCCTGCATCAGTTACTCTGGAATTATCTTTTTTCAATAACATGAAAATAGACACCACGTCATATCAAATAACCTCAATCAAATTAACCCCGTATCATCACTGCCCGCAGAAGCCCTCAATCCTGATTATGAGCAACAAAATGGAAATACCTCATGGCAGCCCGACCTGATACCAGAAATGCCCCCTGAAGCGAACCAGGCACCATGATGGGGATGAAAACGAAAGCATGCAGGAGAACAAGATAACCTATTGAGACGATACTCATCCAGTAAACAGAGAAGCATCTGAGAGATAAACAAAGAAAATGACAACTTTAAAACCATGGTAAAACCTTGTCAAAACCAGTATAAATCAACAATAAAACCTCACGATGACTACCAGATGTGTTTTTAAGTGACGATAAAACCATCATCGTGATACTGTGTAGCTACAACAATCACCACCATAACCACTACTATGTAGTTTACGATTACAGGTATCCACAATGGTTGTACATTACGACAATGGCAGACAACATCTTATAAAAACCCGTGACCTGAGAGTCTGTGCTTTTTATGCCGGGTGGCTGGGTGTTAATAAAATAATTAACACCCGTGACATTCCTCACCAGGATGCAGAAAGTTGTCGACAGGCACTCAACAAACTGATTAATCAGTTCATACCGAATGCAGAACAGCGGGCAAGACTTTTTTCTGATATGGAAACAGCCCGTGATGAAAACATCCTTCCGCTGGAAAGTTTTGACTGGCTAGAACAGGATGAACGGGCAACATTCTGGTTATGGGCGTATATTTGCAAGGCCGGAGACTACGAACTTGGTATTGACAAACCAGCAAATGCAGAGTTCGGAAAGAACTGGTATCAGCGAATGAATCTGAGTGTATCTCCGACAAGCCACCAGGAAAGAATTAATATTATCATCTCTTTTTTCGACAACATTATTATTCCGACCCCACCGGTAAATCATCTCAAGCGCCAGGTCATGGACAGGCTGAAAGACCAGTGGAAAAATATTTACAGCAAACCAGCTCCGCTGAAATGGTTACCTAATGAAGAAGACGCGGTACTGTGGGCATGGAACAGCCTCAAATCGCTTCAGGAAGAAAGAAATGCGCCCACTATCGGGCTCTCATTAAATATTTCAACGCCAGGAATGAGTACCTGGTTTACCCCCCTGAGTCATTCTGAACGCAATTTAGCCCTGCGCACGGCGATCGACTTATGGGACGATGCACCGGATACAAAGCGTTTATTCCTTCTGAACCTGAATAAAGCCTGGAACCAGCAAAAATTACGTCAGTCCCGTACCGATAAAAAAGCACTCAATACGTACCTGAAGAACGAAACAAAAACTCGACTGGACTTTATGGCAGAACGTAGCGGAGTTCGCATCAGTGATATGCTGGAAATGCTGATTAATGACCATTACCGAAAAACCTGTGGTGGTGAGTGAGGGCTTTGCGCTAAAAACAAGGTGAGCGGAGGCAGTAATACAGACCAGAAATGACATTCAAAATAATTTCAGACCTATATTACCGGTGTGAGAACGGCAGCAGAAGTGCTGCCGTTTTGTTATTTCACTCACGGAGGTTAATGTGTCCAGTAAGAACAAACGGGGTCCCGATACCCTGTTACCGTCGTTATTCCTTCTCCCGGGTCAACTGTCCCACAAAATACCCGTGCGTATGCTTCTCGCGCTAAGTCACAGCTATGCTTTCTGTTCCGGTACCCAGGTCTCTCTGATACACGGTCCGCCAGCTCATGAAGGCGGCTATTTATTGCCAGTAATAAGGGAGAAAGAAATGCATTGTCCGAATTGCGGTTCGCAAAACATACGACTGCGCCATGTGGGTAAAAAGACGGGTGGGGTCATTGGCGCAACAGCCGGAGGCATTGCCGGGCTTGAAGGAGCCTCCACCGGTGCGCTGATAGGTTCAGTCATTCCGGTTGTCGGTACGATAGCCGGAGGCCTCATTGGTTTTCTGTCCGGCGCCTGTGCTGGTGCGGTGGCAGGCTCTCTGGCCGGAGAACAACTGGACGGTACCGTCTTTGATGAATACGGCTGCACGCAGTGCGAGCATATCTTCAGTGCACCGTAACGTTAATAAGGGTCAGCCCATCCTGCACAAAGCCTGAGCCGCTGACCGTACTCGCTACGGCACGACTGATGACAGGGCGTGTCAGCATGCTGTCGTCATTTCAGCTACCTGGCACTAACCCTTTGTTAATTCTCCTGTTTACTGAAAGATGAATTTTACTTTTTCTTTTCCGCCATTACGGGGGATGGACATAACGTGTCCCTCCCCGCCCGCATAATAACCGCATGAAATATCAACCTATTTATCGCACACGGAGCGTCCATGCAACGACCCGATGAAGAGGCCCGCTACGACCGGCTGGCCGTCAGATTGTCGGTCATTATCAGCCGGTTAATGGCCGGAGAAACGCTGACCCTTCAGACACTGTCCGGTGAGTTTGGTGTATCGATACGCACCCTGCGTCGTGACTTACATCAACGGCTGGTCCACCTCGACATTATCGGGGAGAACGGCACGTATCGGCTCAGTGAGAGCGCCACGCGTGATCACTCTCCGGGGGCCGTTTCCTTTGCCCGCAGTACCGGTATCGCACGCATTATCCCGTCGCAGAACCGGCAACTGATGCACCTGCTGATGAATGAAACGGGCACCTCACCCTGCTTTATCTGGCACGACTTACCGCCAGCATGGACACAGGCTGACAGTTTTCATCGTCTGGCCGAAGCCATTTGTCATCACCGGGTGGTCAGTCTGCTGGTCGGCGGTGTCCGTCACGATGAGCAGGAGCCTTACCGCCTGATTTACCGGCATCAGCACTGGTATCTGGTCGTCTGTTGCCGGGGGAGCCTTCGGGTGTTCCGGCTGGAAGACATTATCTCGGCCTCACTCTCAGAGCAAACCTTCCGTCGCCGGAGCGAAATCAGTTCGCTCATTACTGAAGAGGGATTTATCAGCGCACTGCCCCACTTTCGCTTTATCAGTGATGTCATTCACACCTTCAGGGAACAACACCCTGAACATCCATCCAGACCCAAAGGAGTCAAATCGTGAAACCTGTCGAAGGCCCTCTGCTGCTCTTCACCCTGATGTTGTCTGCCGTAACCCTGAGCGGCTGTGGCGACAAAAATGAACGCGAGTTTATCCGGGGATGCAAATCAGGCGGCGGTACTACCGCCGTCTGCGGATGTATCCGGGATGACCTCAAAACGAAATATACGCACGGGGAGCTGGAGAAAATGAACCAGCAATACGGTTATGTCCCCCCGCGCTTCATGGACAACATGCTGAGCGCTGCTCAGCAGTGCAGAAAATAAGGAAATCTGAACATGGCGCTTGTCATTAAATATTTCGCGATTGCCTTCGCCATCGCGCTTGTGGTCGTGCTGTTTAACGTGTTCGGGAGTACCGGCGAGATACGCAGTTTTGGTCAGGGAATGGAATATCTGTTCTGGATGACGCTTGGGCCCGGAGCCGGTATGACGGTCGGTGCTGCTCTTCGACAATGGCTGATGCCGGATGCGGTATACACCCGCGAAGGAATGACCGGATTACTCAAGGCCCGTCTGTTCTGGCTTGTGGGCCCACAGTATATCGGCTGGCTGGCCGGACTTATCGTCGTGGGTAAACAACTCATGTAACACGGCTGCCCCCCAACAACATTTTTGACTGAGAAGGAAAAATACCATGCGATTCATGCACGCCATCCTGTCAGCAGGATTACTGACCTTTGCCATCACGGCACAGGCGGTCCCCAATATGTGGAGCAGTGGCTTCGGTATGGGCGTCACCGAGTACATCATCACCAGCCCGGAAAACGTGATGATGAACCTGAACTGCACCGGCAACCCTGACGACCAGAATATCCTGCAGCATCACGTCATGCTCACCCTGCCTGACGGCAGCGGTGCCGATTCACAGGATGAGAAAACCGCCATCACCGTCGTCACGGATGACCAGACGTTCCCCCTGCCGTCCTCTCTGGGCTGGCGTAACGGCGACAACGCCTGGCTGTCGTTCATTGATGCCATCAGAAAAGCAACGTCGTTTGAGATTTACGTCAACGACAAACAGGTGGGGCACTTTACCCCTTCGGCTGGAAACGTTCACAAGGTTCTGGCTGATATGCCCGAATGCACGACACTGACCGCCGGGTAACCCGGCGCATCCCCGGTTTACAGCAAAATCAATCAAGGACAATACGATATGACCGACATTTCGACACTCAGCCAGCGACTGACGACGCCAACCCTGCATTTTGTTCTACTCACCGTCGCCACCTGCGGCATCTGGCCGTTACTGTGGCTGTACCGAAAACAGCAGATTATCAGCGACACCACCGGATATCCGGTTTGCGGCAATCTGTTTATCATCTGGCTCGCCGTCTGTTTTGGGCTCGGACGACAGTTCGGCGTGATGGCCTCACCGGACCTGGCGGGCTACTACACGGGCAGCGATACACTGTTGGCCTTAAGCGGCATTCTGTCGCTCACCTGCGGCGTGATGTACATCGTCTGGGCCTTTAAGGCCAGAGCAGCACTGCGACACTATGCGCTGAACACCTTCCGGTTTGACCTGAAGATGAATGCGTTTTATACCGTGGTGCTCAACGTCTTCTACATTACATACTGCATCAACGATATGCCGCAGGCACTGGCGAAGCACCGCATTATTCATGGTCAGGCCCCTGTGCCGCCGGAGTCTCCGTCACCGCAGTAACGCAGCTCTCCTCTTATTATCCGGCCGGGGCATTCCTGTGTGCCCCAGATTCATCCGGATCCCCCCTCTGAGATTTGACCCAATGACATTACTGAAAATCGTGCTCAACACCCTGCGTCAGGTGCTGACGTGGTGCGCCAGCAGCCGGGCGCAGCAGTTTGTGGAAGACCACTTCCGCGAAGAAGGCTATGACGAAGACAGTATTTACATCGCCAGACAGGCGGCAACCCTGCTCGCAGGTGCCTTAATCACAGCGCTCATGGAACAGATACTGCAGCTTATTGCCACACACTTAACCCACTGATGCCCTGCTCACTGAGCGGGGCATTTTGTTTTATGCCATTCATCAGGAACTGAATATGCAAGTCACTGACGATACGTCGTTACCGCCAGGGCAATTCACCCGCCGACAGGCTGAAGCCGTGGTCACGCTTTACCACAACGTCACTATAGAAGATGACCAGGGTACGCACTTTCGGCTGGTTATTCGCGACAGCGAGGGGACGTTAATCTGGCGGGCCTGGAATTTTGAAGCCAGTGCCGGGGAATGGCTTAACCGCTATCTGCTCAGCCACGGGATCCCCAAACACTGACACACCACAGCTTAACCCAATAGCGACCACACAAAAAAGCCATGCTCCCACAGGAGCATGGCTGTTTTGTTTATGCCGTTAAATCAACAATAAGGAATTTACCATGAGACTAGCCAGCCGCTTTGGACGGACAAACCAGATCCGTCGCGATCGTCCGTTAACCCGCGAAGAACTGATGCAGGTCGTTCCCAGCGTATTCAGTGCAGATCGCCACGGTTCCAGGAGCGAAAAATACGCTTACATACCCACCATTACTCTGCTCGAAAATCTTCAACGCGAAGGCTTTGAACCCTTCTTCGCCTGCCAGTCACGCGTACGCGACCCTGACCGCCGGGAGCACACCAAACATCTGCTGCGCCTGCGTCGTACCGGTCAGATAACCGGCCAGCAGGTTCCCGAAATCATTTTGCTTAACTCGCACGATGGTAGCAGCTCATACCAGATGCTGCCGGGGCTGTTCAGAGCCATCTGCACCAACGGGCTCGTCTGCGGACAGTCGTTCGGTGAAATTCGTGTACCGCATCGTGGCGATGTGGCCGGGAAAGTGATTGAGGGGGCTTATGAAGTGCTCGGTGTCTTTGATCGGGTGGAAGAAAAGCGCGAGGCCATGCAGTCACTTCGACTACCAGCACCCGCGCAACATGCCCTGGCGAACGCCGCACTGACATACCGCTTTGGTGAAGAATATCAGCCGGTGACCGCAGCGCAGATACTGACACCGCGACGGTATGAGGACCATCAGGACGACCTGTGGACCGTTTATAACCGCATTCAGGAATCGTTGCTGAAAGGCGGGCTGAGCGGACGCACCGCACAGGGTAAACGTACCCACACTCGTGCGGTTAACGGTATCGACGGGGATATCAAACTCAACCGCGCGCTCTGGGTGATGGCCGAAGAACTGCAGCAGGCACTGAGCTGATGCAGCACATTCCTGCAAATACCCGTCTGACGGCTGTCTGGCCCGTTTCCCTGCAAAACCAGTCCGGCTGCCGTTCCATCTCCGACGATGACCTCTGCGCCTGGTGCAGACATCTTTGCTACCGTCCCGGCGAGCTCAGCCTGTGCCGACTGTCTGTATCTGACAGCATCTGGCCCTCACGGTGCGATGAAGATGGCTATGCGCAGTCCTGCCCGTCACTCCTGCTGAACCAGCATCCCCAACCCGATAAATAAACAAGGAAAAACTAACATGACCGACATTATTAACCTTCACGATACCCTTCCGTTACCGCCACAACCTGCCGGTTCTGCGCCAGCGCTGACCGCCACCCTCGTACAGGACGAGCAGCGCATCGGCTTTTGGCCGCAGTACTTCGGCAGCATACCGCAGTGGATAATCCTTGAGCCGACGGTCTTCGCGTGGATGGACCGTTTCTGCGCCGACTACAACGGCGGTATCTGGAATTTTTATACGCTCAGCAACGGTGGTGCGTTTATGGCCCCGGAAGCGGAGAACAATGGACCGTGGTCGCTGTTCAACACTATGAACGGCAACGGCGGTGAACTCAGTGCCGACGCTGCGGGGATTGCCGTCTGTCTGATGACTTACAGCCACCATGCCATGCGCACCGAATGCGATGCCATGACGGAGCACTACTACCGCCTGCGGGATTACGCGCTCAGTCACCCGGAATGCAGCGCCATCATGCACATCATCGACTGAGCATCCCGCCATGTCGTATGAACTGTCTCACCTGAATACCCTGTGGGATGCGCTGGGGAAAATAACGGTCAGGGATGAGGACGGAGACGTTGTGACCGACGAACTCTTCCTGCATTTTCTGACGGGCACCTCTCTCTTCCCTATCTGGTCATGGTTTGAATCCCAGCACGACGAGTTCGTCGTTGCCGTGAAACTGTACAACACATCAATCCCGGACGGGTCAACATAAAGGAAAAGCCAATGAATATAACCCCTTGCCCCCCCGACAGCGGGGGAATATCTCCCGCCGCACAGCGCACTATCCGACGTGCGCTGACCCTGCTGGAACGCCAGTTACGCGAGCCCGGCGCCTCCTTTACCTCCACCACCGCCGTTCGTGACTGGCTGCGTCTGCAACTCGCCTCACTGGAGCGTGAAGTATTCACTGTACTCTTCCTCGATAACCAGCATCGTCTGATAGCCCACGAAACGCTCTTCACCGGCACCATCAATCATACGCAGGTCCATCCCCGCGAGGTGGTTAAGGCCGGTCTGAAGCATAACTGTGCCGCTGTCATTGTGGCGCATTGCCACCCGTCAGGCCTTGCCGAACCCAGCAATGCAGATCGTCAGGTCACTACGCGTATTCAGCAGGCGCTGGAGCTGGTTGATATCCGACTGCTTGATCACCTGGTGGTGGGCGGCATGGAGATCGTCTCGTTTGCTGAGAGAGGGTGGCTTTAAGGAGAGAATAACGATGAAAATCATCAGCAAACGCCAGGCGATGGCGATATACCGCCAGCATCCGCAGTCCCGGTTGTTTCGCTTCTGTGCCGGCAAATACACATGGTCCGGCAGCATCTGCCACTACGCAGGTCGGGAAGTGCAGGATATCAGCGGCGTGCTCGCCGTCTTCGCAGAACACCGTCAGGACCGCAACGGCCCGTACGTCGTATTACGCAGCGTTACGCTGAATTAATTCACGTTTAAGGAAGGCTAAAATTGTCGAATACAATACCGCCTGTAAACCACGATATCGCCGCCCCTTGGTGGGGGCTTAAACGCGATATCACCCCCTGTTTTGGCGCACGTCTGGTGCAGGAGGGCAACCGGCTGCATTACCTGAACGACCGCGCCAGCATCACCGGCACCTTCAGCGACGCGGATTTACGCCATCTCGACCAGGCATTCCCGCTACTGCTGAAGCAACTGGAGCTGATGCTGCTTTCCGGTGAGCTGAATCCCCGTCATCAGCACTGCGTCACGCTGTATGCAAAAGGGCTGATATGCGAGGCCGACAGCCTCGGCTCGCACGGGTACGTCTATCTCGCAATTTACCCGACACCTGCAACAACAGAATAAACCTCCCGGCAGTTTTCCTTCGTTTAACTCACCAGTAAAGGTTTCCATTATGCAAACACAACCTGTTCCTCCGAAACGGGAGGTTTCGCCACGCCCGTCACCCGTGGCGATCTGGCAGCGCCTCCTGAGTCACCTGCTGGACCGTCACTACGGTCTGACGCTCAACGACACGCCATTTGGCAAAGATGGTGTGATCCAAGAGCATATCGATGCCGGTATCTCACTGTGCGACGCGGTGAATTTCATCGTGGAGAAATACGACCTGGTACGCACTGATCGTCGCGGTTTTAACGCGGAAACTCAGTCGCCGCTTCTCACCAGTATCGATATTCTCCGCGCCCGCAAAGCCACCGGGCTGATGACCCGTCATAGCTACAGGGCCGTTACCGACATCACCACCGGCAAATACCGTGAGGTGCAACCATGAAGCTGTCCCTGACGGTGGAAGCCGATGCCATCAACGTACTGGCCCTCAACATGGGCCGGATCGTCGTAGACATTGACGGTATTGAACTGACCGACCTGATCAATGTGGTGAACCAGAACGGTTATTCGCTTCTCGTTGCTGACGAACCGGGGAAATTGATTGTTGAAGATCCAATTCCGCCCGTTGCCCGCCTGAACGGCATTCAGTGCAGCACTGCACATATCACGGCGGAAGACAATGCTCTGCTGTTTACCCTTTCACACCAGCATGAAGACTTTGGCGAGTCTGAATGGATTAGTTATACCGGCTCGGGTTATCTGCTCCACCTGGGCGCGTGGTCGTTTCCGGTCTTACGCCTCAAACGCCTCGGTCTGTCAAAAGCCTGCCGTCGGTTATTAGTGACGCTTATGCGTCGCTACGCCGCTGGCATTGTTCATCTGGATGCCTTTGGCGAAGTGCTACCAAGTTTTACAACCTTTGACTGGTAACCCCACCTCAATCACCACAAGGTTTTTACATGCCGGAATTAACCACCGAAGTGGCTCTCAACATTCTGATTGGCTGGCTGCAGGACAACATCAGTTGCAACACCGGCATTATTTTCGACAACGACGAAGACAAGACGGATTCAGCAGTGCTGTTGCCCTGGATTGAGCAGGCGCGAAACGATGTTCGTAATCTCCGCCATCTTCAGCTTCTGCAACAGACCAGAACCTGTTAGCCACCGAACCATACTCACCACACACCTATAAGCCCCAGCCCTTACCGGCTGGCGCTTTGCTTTATATAAAGGAAATTAAAATGTCAGATCTTACCCTCACCGAACCTGAAGTGTTAACCGGCCATACCGATGTGATTTGTTCTACCAGTATTGAGCGCATCATCACCGGACGTAATTTCGCGATTGCACAGATTGAAACGCTGATACAACAACTTGACGATATCTCGACGCTGACCCGCAGCATCGGCGGTGGTAAAGCGAATGAATAGGGAATGCGGCAATACAGCTACGACTGCTGGCTGATGGAGGATACTGATACGGCCATGAAAGCCATTACTCGCAATATCGATCGTGGTATATGGCGGGATCTGATGCAACGCTCGGGAATGCTGGCGCTCATGGACGCACAGGTCCGCGACGAGTGGTACAACAGCCTGGAGAAAGACGATATTCCGGCTATCAGTGAAGAGAATATTCTCAACACATTCGAACAACTGCATCTGAATAAAGGTGAGGTGTTTGAACGAGGTGTGATTAACGTGTTTAAAGGTCTGAGCTGGAATTTTAAGACAAACAGCCCCTGTAGGTTTGGCGGGAAAATCATCGTGACGGGGCTTGTCAAATATGACCGGTGGGGATTTGGTCTGAACTGGGGCTGGCAGCGTGACCGGTTAACGGACCTTGAGCGCATGCTGATGCTGCTGGATGGGAAGGCCATCCCCGACAATCGCGCCGACGTCACGCGCCGGTTAAGCGACCATATCCATGAGAACAGGCATAGCACCCGTTATGAGGATGAGATGTCTGTGATTAAGTATTTTCAGAAGGGAACTGTCCATATCACGTTCAGGCGATCGGAGCTGGTCGATAAGCTGAACGACATTATCGCGAAACACTATCCAGGGGCGTTGCCCACTAAACAGTAAGGAACCAAATTATGGTATCATTTTCAAACATGGATGGTGCTCACTGCGATTCCGTAGTAGATCACTATACCTTGCCATCAAATAGTATTCAGATGGATGTAAAAGTTCCTGTTCAACCATCAAATTTTGACCCTTTGCAGAAGGGGGCCTTAATGGGGGCCTCAACGTTTATGGAACAAGATAAAAACCATTCTAATCAATGCAATTACAAAACAAAATCCATTCCGAGTCCGGGCACCACTATTTAGAAGAACCCGCCTATGGCGGGTTTTTTGCTTTTGGCGAAGCGGGCTCTCTATTGAACTCCGCCAACTGCTCACCTCCAATTCGTCTACTTTTATACACAAATTAGATTGGCAGAAGTCACGCGTAAGCTGCTGGCATCTACCTTTCTCGACAACACACAACTGAAAGAGCGACCATAGGCGAATCCAGGACGTTGAGACACACTGCCCCCCACCTGCATACCCGAAATCTTAAAATCTGATCCGAAGGAGACGCTTCTTGTCTTACTCTGATGTTGTATATTGCAGAATTTTCATTATGTATTTCCGGCTTAAATTTATTCAGGAGAACAAACCTGCATCAATGCTAAGGCAATAATATAGTTTTGCTCCCGAATATTGCATCCCCCCCAAAAAATTCTTCGTACTGTTACAACCCTCCCAATAATACTGCCAGCCAGCCCCACACGGATAAACTGTACTCTGCAATAGGATAGTATATATTTAAATAACACATACAAAACCTTTAATCATTATTTAATTGAATGTTTTAATAAAAAGCAATTCTCTTTTTAGGTCTTTATTTCATGTGTATAATTCAGTTTGAGTTTTCAGATAAATAATTGCAGGAAACACCTGACGCCATTGAGGATGCAAATATGAATTCCAGGTCAGCAGTATTTTTATGTACAGCAGTATTTCTGCTGACTGGCTGCGCGCCACACTCTCCTATTGATGCAAAGAAAGCAGGGGCACGGACAGAGAACGGCGTAAGTAAGACTGCTTCAGCACAGCAACTGACGGACAAGGATATTTTTGGCAATGAAACTACGCTGGCGGTGTCCGAAGAGGAGATCCAGGCCGCGCTGGAAGGGAATGTGTTTCACGTATCTCTGAATTCACCTGTTATTCTGGTACAGTCCGGTAGTCGAGCACCGGAAGCCATCATGCAGCAGGAAATGAGTCGATATTATACCGTCGCAACCTTCTCCGGTATTCCGGACAGGCAAAAGACCGTGACTTGTAATAAAGATAAAAATAAAGACGAGAGCCAGGATATTGCTGTTGTAGAAAACATGAACTGGATGCAGGCATTGCGTTATATCGCTGCAAAAGGGCATCAGAAAGCAATCATCGTTTATCAGGATACATTGCAGTCAGGCAAATATGACGCTGCGACAAAAAACATGGTCTGGTCAGATTATAAAAATGAAAAACTAACCGACAATACATCACTACGTTATCTGGTGCGTTTCACTCTAGTGGACGTGGCAACTGGTGAATGGGCTACCTGGTCGCCGGTCAATTATGAAGATAAAATGCTGCTACCACTGCTAGGGAAAAAAAATGCTGCAGAAGCAACTGCTGAAAGGCAATTTTCGCAGCTTAAGCAAAAAACCTATGCATCAATGGTTAAAGACCTGGTGAACCGTTACCAGTAATCCGTCCTGGCTACCATTATTGACTTGTAGCGGCGCGTCAGCGAATCCGACGTGCCTGCTGCCCCTCGCGGGCTGGAGCCGCAGGGCAAGATTACTCCCCCGCCAGCCCTATCGGGTCAGGATAAAGGAGCTTACCGGAGTGCGAATCATACCGTTAGCGTTGTATGTAAATCACCAAGCTCATCGCGTCGTAGTCCATACGCCACCGCCACACCCTGATCATTTAAGCCATCTGAACACTATTTATTTTACTATTAAATCAGATAGTTAAATACAAAAACTCATCCAGAACACGGCACACATGAAAGTCGGCTATGTCGGCATTTACCGCACCAACCGTAAAACAAAAATCCCCACCGGATATACACGCAACTCCAGCCTGCACCTTAAAGGCGACTGGCTGGTCGAGGCGGGATTTGAGACCGGGCGCGGCGTGACGGTGAAGATCTCGGACGGGTGTATTGTGCTGATGGCAGACTGTAACGAGGTGCAGGAGCTGCGCGAGCAGCTTTATCAGGCTAAACAGGTGGTTAAGGGGATCAAAGATGTGCTTGTTTAGTAGACTTAACCAAAACTGAATAATAAAAAAGCCGGGAAGATTTATTCTTTCCCGGATTTAAAAATTTATAAAAATAATCAGGTAAACATATTAATATCATCAAGAGCATCTTCAGCTCTCGATGATATTATCTCATTTGAATTATTAATTTTCTCTTTCAAAAATGGGATTACTATGTCTTTATTTATTGTACCATTTATTCTGGCTATGTGCCCCAAGCAAGTTAAAGCCAATCCACTAATATCATTATCAGGATCATTTGCCATTCTCATTAACTGCTCTTCGGCCCATTTTATATCACTTATATTATAGGCAATATAAAGAAGAGTCTCTGTAACTTTCTCAGGCTCACCAGAGTTAAGCAGTTTTTCTAAGCGTAACTTATCTTCAGCCACCACAGATCTTTCCTTTTCTCGTCGTTTTATCAGATTTGATCAAGGCAGATTGTTGCTTGTTATCCAAAGCATCCCAATCACGAACATGCCCATGATATTCATCCACTTGATCTGATAACGCTCGCGTTTTATCTAATACAACAATTTCATTATTAACAATATCAACACCAACCCGTCTTGGTGATGTTGGTTTTACTTGAACAGAGTTATCTAAAGCTATCTGACCATTTGTTGGTGCTCGGCTTTTTACTGAATTATCAGAAGTACCATGGTACGGAGCATCTTTATATACATTTACTTTATCACCACTTAGTCCAAGTGGATCGATCCATGTCAGCGGATTAGGCGCATAAGCATAGAGGTTTAACCCGCCTTTTAGCCCTATCGGATCCGGCGTAATAAACCGCCCCATATCCGGCGCATAATACCTGAATGTATTGTAGTGAAGCCCCGTTTCCCTGTCCAGATACTGACCCGCAAACCGCAGGTTCTCTTCCGGCGCACCACCCCATATCTTCCGCCACCTGCCTCCCTCTTCATCCGCGTATTCCGACCGCGTTTCTCCCCACGTCTCCACATCCTGACGCCAGTGCAGTTTCCCGTCCTCATCCGTCAGCGCCTGCGGCATACCGTTATGGCTGCAGCGGTAGTAGTCCACACGCTGTTTGTCGCCGGTGCCGTAAACCCTCGCCAGCGGCGTGTAACTCCCCGCCCCTTCGTACACGTACACCAGCGACTGTCCGTTGCGGGTCTCCGCCAGTAGCCGGAACCCTTCCCACACAAAGGTCGTCACCTCCTGCGTCCCGGTGACACGCCCGTCATCCGGCGCAGATACCGTCACCTCGCTGCGCTTTTCTGTTCGCCGCCCAAACGGGTCGTGGGTAAAAATCACCCGGTGTCGCGTATTTCCGGCCCCGGTTGCGTCCGGCATGTCCAGCACCGCTTCCGTCATCCGGTGTTCACTGTCATAACCGTAGCGCCACAGGCCACCCGGGCCCGGTTTCTGCACCATCCGGCCGTAAACATCATACCTGCACGCACCATTACCGCACTGCGTCTGCCGGTTATGTGTCAGCGACTGCCCTGCCTGCGGGGCAGTCAGCAGGTTACCTGCCGCATCGTACGTATGATGCGTCACCCCACGAAAACTGGTGTCGTGGCGACAGACGTGGTCACCGTCATCGTAATGGTAGCCCTGATAGCGGTAGTCGCTGATTTGCGTTTCACTCAGCAGGTTGTGGCGGCTGTCGTACTGCCAGTGCCACGCCTCCACCGGCCGCATCCCGTTCTCTTTGCGGTAGATTTCCCGGCGCGCCTGCCGCCCCAGTCGGTCATAACGCGTGCGTGTCGTCAGGCCGCCCTGCGTTCGACTGATTTCCCGGTGCAGGTTGTCACGGGTAAATTCCGTAATCAGCCGCTCATCCAGACTGATACTCAGCGCATGACCGCTGCCGTAATACAGCGTCTTCAGGCTGCGACCATCCGGCAGCTGAACGGATGTCCGGTTACCCAGTTCATCCAGGCTGTAGCTCACCCGGCCAGAGTCGTTCTCCTCCGCCGTCAGCCGGCCGAGCCGGTCATGCTCCAGCAGCACGCGCTGTGCAGGACTCTCTGCTCCCGGCGGATAAAACAGCGCCGCCTGCAGAGTCCCTCCCGTCGTGTACCGGTAGACCGTGTGCCCGTCCGGCGTTTGCTTATCGGTCACTTCCCCGGCTGCGTTATACTGCCAGCGGTGCGTCAGCGCATCCGGCGTGCCGGCCGCCCAGGTTTTACTGACCACCCGGTCACAGACATCGTATTCGTAGCGGGTGATAACACCATCCAGACCCCGCTCTTCCGTCAGATGCCCATTTATGCCGTGGATAAACCGGTACAGCTCACCACTTTCGTTATACAAACGCGTCAGCCGGTTGCGCGCGTCATATTCACGCCGCACGGTATGGCCCAGCGGGTCAGTCACCACGCTCACCCGCCCACAGGCATCATACTGCCAGCGCACCGGATTATTGTGTCCCACCCGGTAGCTTTCCGGCAGCCCCTGTGCCGTCCAGGACAGGCTGGCCGTCCAGTCCTCCGCACCGGAAACCATTTTTAGCCTGCCTGCCGGGCTGTAAACATAGCGGGTACTCTCCCCGGCCGCATCCACCTCCTCGGCCAGCCTGTAAGCCGCATCGTACCGGTACTGCGTTGTTTTCCCGGAACAGTCCTGAACGCTGATAAGCTGCCCACGCTCATTACAGCTAAAGCGTTGTACGCCGCCCTTTTCATCTGTGAATTCGACGACCTGGCCCCATTCATCACGACGGTAATAACAGCACAGCCCGAGTGCATTGATTTCTGCACGCAGACCAAAGTTCGCATCATAAAAATACTGGTGTACGCTTCCCTCCGGCCCGCAGGCCTGAACAGGCAGCGCCCGGTCTTCAAGCCAGCGTGTACAAACGGCCCGGCCCAGCGGGTCGGTCTCCAGAATCATGTTTCCCGCATTATCATAGTGATATGCTCTGCTGGCACCCAACGGGTCGACGGTACGCGAAAGCTGCCCGTCCTCGTTCCACTCATAGCCCCATACCTGCCCGGATTCATCGGTGTACTTCTCCACCAGATAGCGACGATCCCATTCATGCCGGTGCGTTTCGCCACCGCCATGGGTGACGATGGTCACGCCCTGTGTCAGGTCATAACCAATCGTGGCGCTGTCACCTCCGCTGGACTCATAGGCCACCACCCGCCAGCCGTCGCTGAACTTTTTCCACTGATAGCGGTGACGGGCCCCGCCGGGCATCCGGTGCCCTGCCATCAGGGCGTCCGGGGTGTAATCAAATTCACGCAGGCAGACATCATCCGCATCGGTCACACGGTACAGTTCCCCCTGCGGGGTGTAGTCGTAGGACATCAGTAGCCGATGAACCGGCTCGCCACCGGGGGGGGCCGGGGTGAGCATGTGCTCAGTGATCCGGGTCGGACGCTGCGGGGAGTGTAAGTCCTGATAATGCAGCACCACCCGCAGGCTTTCCTGGGTATCGGTAATCGCCTGCAGGCGATCCTGTTCGTCATAATGGAGCCGCAAGCCATTGCCATAATTATCCGACAGCAGGTGCAGGCGCAGTTGCGAGGGCGCTGACGGGTGCGGAAGATAGAGCCGCCAGGTGGCGCCGTCCAGATCACCAATCACCACCATGCCCTGTTCGCTCTGCGCAAATAACAGTCCTTCATCGGGACTGAATCCTGCCTCACCCGGCGGGGGACAGACAAAACGGAGTTCGCGTCCCCCTTCATCATGGAAGCAGGCGTATTCCTCCTCCCTGACCACGCGGGTTTCAAATGCGGTGCGCCAGCCGCGACCAAAGAGCCCTTCATGCGGGTTACGGCTGTTGTAGATGCGCTGCCAGATGAGAGGGAAACGGGCCGGGAGCTCAAAATCACAGTCCTCTTCCCCGCTCAGAACCTTCGCGCCCGTCGCGGCATGTACCGGATTCCACAGTGCCCGCACAGATTCGCCAATCTTACTGGCAAGCATTGCCGCCGCCATCCCCATTATCATGCAGGGAAGCTGTTTCAGTAGCTTAGTGGGGCGGCACGTCAGGACGGAAAGCGCGAGCAGCGCGGTTTCCACGCCGGGTGATTTGCCGCTATGAATAGGGCGAACCACAACCGGTTTACCCCCGATGATGACGTTGGGAGAGACCACCGTGGAAACGGTGCCGCCGCAGGTTGTCCGGTCTCCGGTGCGGACGGCAGGCAGACCATTGATACTGACCTGAGAGGAGCCTTCGGCCATAAACTGTATCGGGTTCGGTGGGTGTTTTTCGCATAGCACCACATCATGCTCAGCTTCCACCACCCCGCCTGACGGCCCGGCCACGACAGGGTTAATCAACTCACCCAGCAGTTCGCTGCCATAGCTGAACAGTGCAGACACCCCGTTCAGCACTTTCATCCCTGTGGACATCCGGGCGTCCTCTTCTTCCCGCCGCGTCTTCTCTTCCGCCTCCATTTTTTCCCGCGTGGCGTTTTCGGCGGCGGTCATCAGACGCCCCGCAGCTCTGGCGGCAGGCAGACCATTGGTCTGCACATTTAAAGAACCTGTCGCAATTTTCCCCTGCGGTGACGGGGGGGAGATAAAGTTTGCCGCGCCCTGAGCAATATCGCCGACAACCTCAGAAGCACCCGATAACGAAACTGTCAGCCCTCCGACAATGCCCGCGGCTGTACAGGTTGTTGCGGCGACTGACGCTGCCGCAACCGTCGCAGCTGACACGCCTGCAGCAGTTGCCGCCGCGGCGGCAAGAGGGGCTGCAGCAGCAACCACGACGACCCCAACAGCAACGCAAATAGCCGCTTCAAAAGCTCCCTCCAGTATATCGGCCAGAATACTGGTATGAATGATGTCGTCGCCCAGACGGGCGGCGTTCGGATTGCTCATGGCAAAACGTCCTCTGTCTGATCTCAGTCCCTGTCCAGCGTATTTTTAACCTGCAGCCAGAACCGTTCGTCCTCTTCGCTAAAGGTATTCAGTGCGGTGCAGGTCAGCATCAGCAGCCGCCGTTCTGGCATCAGTACGGCCAGCTGGCGCTGGCAACAAAAATAAGGTTCACGAAGATATGTAGCCGTCGTTTCCCGGGCGGGACAGTCAGGCAATAAAGGCAACGTTAATGTGACGGGTGGCGTCTGTTGATAGTTATCGATCTGTGCAGCCACCTGTGCCCACTGGAATACCAGTTCGTCATCAAACGACCTGTCCCCGGCAATAACTGCGCGGGTGATCACCAGTGAGGTGTGGGTGCGGGTATTGCGAATAACCTGCATCGTGCAGTCAAGCCAGTCTTCTCCGGTCAGCGCCAGATGGCCTTCATTCATGCGGTAAATGGCGTTCATTTTCCGCCCCCCGTCTCTTCGGGGAATAATCCCTGTATAATGCTGGTTAAGTCTTTTTTATGGTTTTTACCGACAACGCCAATAGCCGGGGCGGGCTCTTCCGGATTCAGGCCCAGCATAGCTGTGCCTGTCGTAATGAGACTGTTACCCTCAGCCACGATGTTAAACGCCTTGCCCTTAAGGTTAATCACGCCCCCGGCATGCAACTCCAGTGCACTCTCCCCACATTCCAGCCGGATCATGGAACCTGAGCCGATGACCACATTTCCCGCGCTTTGCATTATCCTGTCGCCGCCGTTAAAACAGGTCACATCGGTTTTGACATTCACTTCCTGAAACTGCCGAATATTGAGCAGCTGGTGCCCGTCAATTTTGACATCTTCGTTGGCGGTCACGACTTTCAGCCGGTTATTGCCCACTACCAGACTCTGGTTACGAATGATCGCCGTACCCTGATCGTTGAGTACCGTCGTCTTCATGTCCTTCTGCGCATGCATCGACAACAGTTCCTGACCTGTTTTATCCTCGAACATCAGCTCGTTATACCCGCTACCTTTATAGGTTTTCGAGCGGATGGTCATCTGCGTCTTCGTCCCCGGCAGACCGCCCGGCGGCGGGTTATCCGCATGGTACGTCCGCCCCATGATGATTGGCTGGTCAGGGTCCCCGTTCAGGAAGTCCACTATCACCTCCTGTCCCACCCGCGGTATCGCCAGGTTGCCGAACCCCGGTCCCGCCCACGCCTGCACCACCCGTATCCAGCACGAGCTGTCCTGGTTCGCCGGGTTATACCGGTCCCAGTTAAACTTCACCCGCACCCGGCCATGTTCGTCACAGAAGATTTCCTCCCCCTCCGGGCCGGTAACAGTGGCTGACTGCGGGCCGTCCACTGACGGCTTTTCCATTGGCCGGGGCCGCCACGTCCTGTCCGCCGGTATCACCGTAAAATCATTCTCAAGGGTGGTCCCTGAACCGGAACGCCCCGCCACCGCCTGCGGCTGTTTCCCCTGCAAATCGCTGCTCACCACCTGCCATTCACGGTTCAGGCCCGCCTGCGGATGTTCCGTCAGCTGAATACGCCGCCCCGGCCATATTGCCGGAGAACGACTTTTTCCCTGCGCCTCTTCGGCATTATTGCGCCAGCCCTCCACCTGCCAGCGGGCGAAGTTCTGCCCGTGGTCGTCCTTGAAGCGCCCCGGATAATCAAACACTTCATACTGTGTACGCTGATAATCCTGGTTCTGCCCCTGCTGCTCAAAGCGGCCCGCCCAGCCGGGGCGTTTAAAGGTGTAGTCCTTGCCAATGACAGAAGAGGGGCGTATCTGTGCGCTGTGGCGGAACTGGCTGATGCACGGCGTGCTCACTTCGGTCCGGGTATTCGGGTTCCACGGGATGTCAAACACCTCCGGCAGAAAGCGCACCGTGTCACACAGCACCAGACTCTGGTCGTCGCTGTCAGGCGAGTGCTCTTCGTAGAAGAACAGTCCTTCCTCCGCCGCCATCCGCGCCAGAAAGTCATAATCCGTTTCACCGTACTGCACGCAGAATTCCCGCGCCGGATGCGCCTCACTGAACAGCGGACTCCAGTCCGTCACCCCGTTTTCCTGCAATATCGTCCCCAGAATGCTTTTAATGTCCTCATTCTGAAAAATACGGGAGTTCTGCCGCAGGGAGGCACGCCACACCGGTGGCCGGACAATCATGCTGTACAGCATCTGGTGTCCGTCGTTTTCACCCTGCTCAAACCAGGTCACAATACCGTTCACCCGGCGCTGTATCTCCGTGCCCTGCCAGATTTTAAGATGGGCTGTTTTTTCCAG
>NZ_JAOWHD010000048.1:0-10143 GCF_030332785.1 Citrobacter sp. Cpo069 | reverse complement strand
GGCACTGTTGCAAAGTTAGCGATGAGGCAGCCTTTTGTCTTATTCAAAGGCCTTACATTTCAAAAACTCTGCTTACCAGGCGCATTTCGCCCAGGGGATCACCATAATAAAATGCTGAGGCCTGGCCTTTGCGTAGTGCACGCATCACCTCAATACCTTTGATGGTGGCGTAAGCCGTCTTCATGGATTTAAATCCCAGCGTGGCGCCGATTATCCGTTTCAGTTTGCCATGATCGCATTCAATCACGTTGTTCCGGTACTTAATCTGTCGGTGTTCAACGTCAGACGGGCACCGGCCTTCGCGTTTGAGCAGAGCAAGCGCGCGACCATAGGCGGGCGCTTTATCCGTGTTGATGAATCGCGGGATCTGCCACTTCTTCACGTTGTTGAGGATTTTACCCAGAAACCGGTATGCAGCTTTGCTGTTACGACGGGAGGAGAGATAAAAATCGACAGTGCGGCCCCGGCTGTCGACGGCCCGGTACAGATACGCCCAGCGGCCATTGACCTTCACGTAGGTTTCATCCATGTGCCACGGGCAAAGATCGGAAGGGTTACGCCAGTACCAGCGCAGCCGTTTTTCCATTTCAGGCGCATAACGCTGAACCCAGCGGTAAATCGTGGAGTGATCGACATTCACTCCGCGTTCAGCCAGCATCTCCTGCAGCTCACGGTAACTGATGCCGTATTTGCAGTACCAGCGTACGGCCCACAGAATGATGTCACGCTGAAAATGCCGGCCTTTGAATGGGTTCATGTGCAGCTCCATCAGCAAAAGGGGATGATAAGTTTATCACCACCGACTATTTGCAACAGTGCCCTATTTTTTATAAAAGAGTAGACAAAAGAGGTTCGCGATATTAATCTACCAACTAGATGATTGGTACTGATTACACCAGCTATACCTTTTATCAAGAAATTACAGGAGCCATTATGTCTACTACCGTTAAACCTTCTGCAGACGCAGCTGCGATCCACAATACCCGTGAAGCAGTTCGCAGCCAGCCTGGCCTGGGTAACCTGACTTTCCAGATGAAAGCCCGTTCCAGCGGCGGATTAACCGTTCGCACAGAGACCGGCGCCACAATCCAGAACGGCGTTATCGATACCAGCCGTGTGGGGAAATTTTCTAATATCGGTGATGAACCCGCAGGTTTACTCGGCACCGATACCGGCATGAGCCCGACTGAATACATCATGCAGGCGCTGGCTGGCTGTTATACCGCCACCCTTACCATGATGGCTGCTGAAAAAGGGATCGACCTGGACGGTATCGAGCTGGATCTTAATTTCGATATCAACCTCAACGGCTTCCTTGGGCTGGACAGCAACGTGCGTAAAGGTGCGAAATCTATTCGCGTCGATGTTCACCTTACGAGCAAGACCGCCAGTCGCGAGGAGTTAGAAGCGCTGGTCAGCGAAATGCAAAAGAATTCGCCAATCCACGATACTCTGGCTAATCCGGTTGAAATGATTACACGCCTGGCGTGATGTCAGAGATGTAATGCTGCCATTCAGAATGCAGGATGGCAGTGACGTTCAGTTCTGCACGATACTGAGTCAGTGATACAACTTGCTACGGAAAAATAGCAACAATATAATCTATCAACTAGTAGATTATATGGAGTAATTATGACAACCATGACACGGGAACGGCTGCTCAGCGAAGCAGAACACCTGATGCGCGAAAAAGGGTATTCAGCATTCAGCTATGCTGATTTATCAAAAATAGTGGGTATCACCAAGGCCAGTATTCATCACCATTTCCCGACCAAAGATATTCTGGGTGAGCAGGTGGTAATACAGGCGTTCTCTGATACACAACGCGTATTTGAGCAGATAGAGGCGACTGAGAAAAGCGCGGAGAGAAGAATTGCGGCTTACATCGATATCTTCGCGCAAAGCCATAAAGCTTCGCTACTGCCACTGTGTTGTGCGTTGTCAGCAGAGACCGCCAATCTGCCTCAGGCAATTACTGTACAGACATCACTTTATTTCGATATGCAAATCGAGTGGCTCACAAAAGTCGTCAGGGCGGGCATGGAGTCAGGTGAGTTTTCATCCCATGCCGAACCATCAGATATTGCTTTGATGATCATTAATGTCTGTGAAGGCTCAAGCGTAGTGGCGCATGCAACGGCCAGACCCGAAGTCTTCGCCAACAGCCTTAAGTATATAAAACTGCTTCTTAATACCCCTCATTCAGGAGAATGACACTATGCTGGACTGGAACAACTATCGCTCAGAGTTAATGCAACGTTTAGGCGAGTTGGGCAAACTGACCCCCGAGACCATGAAAGGCGTGGTTGCCCTGGGCAACGCAGGTAACAAAACTGACCTTTTGGGCGCAAAAGTGCGTGAACTCATTGCCCTGGCGTGCGCAGTCACAACCCGCTGCGACGGCTGTATTGCTTTTCACGCCGACGCAGCTGTGAAAGCCGGTGCAACCGACGCTGAAATTGCTGAAGCGCTGGGCGTGGCGATTAACCTCAACGCTGGCGCGGCGGTCATTTATTCAGCCCGCACTCTGGATGCCGTCGGTCAGGCACGCGGTTAAGCATTAATAAATTCCACGTTAAAAGGGCATTACTGCCCTTTTTTTATGTCCGCAATAGCCTGAGCATATACCGATGCAGGTTTCACACCCGGTATGCGTTTAACTAATTGCCCTTCATGAAATATCAGCACAGACGGCAGCCCCCAGATCTCGTATTTGGTTGTCAGCACCGGCGCCTGATCTACATTGACTTTCCCCACCTGAATATCTCTATCGAGCCGGTCTGCAAACTGACTGAACATTTCTTCGCTGGCCTGACAGGGCGGACACCAGGGTGCAGAGAAACGTACCACCGATATTCCTTTGTACTGCTCTATCTGGCGGAAATTATCTTCGTTATAAGCTGTTAATGTACGCATGGTGATGACCTCGCAAAATGAGTGACAATTCAGAAATGGCTGCGTTATGACAAAAAAATACGACACACCCATTGACCTACCTACTAGATGGTTGGTATATTGCCACCCATCAGATGTTTATGCAACTCCAGTGCGCGACGTCCAGTCGATGATACTGCCGGGCTGTGCAAATCCCTGCCGGGATACTCCTTTTTGTTTTTTGTGAGGTATACGATGAGTAAGCTTTTCACCCCCTACAATCTGTCTGGCCTGGCGTTAAAAAACCGTGTAGTCATGGCACCGATGACCCGCACCCGCACCATGAATGACGTGCCGGATGAGGTCGTGGCTTTGTACTATGCACAGCGTGCTTCTGCTGGCCTGCTCATCACCGAAGGGATGCCGGTTTCAGAAGAAGGCCGGGGTTACCTTTATACCCCTGGTATCTACAACGACGAACACGTCCAGGGCTGGCGTAAGGTGACACAAGCGGTTCACGCCAAAGGTGGCCGTATTTTCGCGCAGCTCTGGCACGTCGGCCGTATGTCTCACGTCTCTCTTCAGCCAGGCCACATAGCGCCGGTTTCAGCGGGCACCGTTCAGGCGGTCAATACCACCGTTTTTGCGCTGACCGAATCCGGAGAACCTGGCCCGGTTGTACCAAGCCAGCCACGCGCGCTGGAAACGCATGAAGTTAAACGCATCACTGCAGACTTCGTGCACTCCGCACGCCTGGCGATGGAAGCCGGCTTTGACGGCGTGGAAATCATGGCGGCAAACGGATTCATCTTTGACCAGTTCCTCAGTAGCGAACTGAACACCCGCACCGACGAATACGGCGGCTCGGTGGAAAATCGTCAGCGTTTCCTGCTGGAGACCATTGACGCCGTGGCGGAAGCCGTGGGTAACAGCCACGTTGCCGTGCGCCTGTCACCGTTCGGCCGCATTTATGACCTCGCGCCGTATGAAGGTGAAGAGCAAACCTGGTCAGCCATCACCGACGCGCTCGGTCAGCGGGAACTGGCCTACGTACACCTTTACTATCAGCCGGTGTACACCAAAGCGCCACTTCCGGAAGGCTTCCGCCGCCGTTTTCGCAACACGTTTAAAGGCACCATCATCGCTGCCGGCGGTTTTACCCGTGATATCGCAGAGCAGGCTCTGGAAGATGATGAGCTGGATCTGGTGGCATTTGGTGTGCCCTACATCGCTAACCCGGATCTGGTTGAAAGAATGCAAAACGGCTGGCCACTGGCAGAAAGTGACCGCGCCACCTACTACGGCGTCAGTGGTTCCCCGGAAAAAGGCTATACCGATTACCCGGTCTGGCAGGCGCAATAAATCCCATACGGTCGCGGTTCTCTGATAAGTGAGATCCGACCGCCCAACGTCTTTGAGGAATCATTATGCAAACGCTGAAACCCACCCTTACCATCGATATCTGGTCAGATTTGGTCTGCCCGTGGTGCTGGATTGCTAAAAAAAGATTTGAACAGGGTCTGAATCGCTTTGAATTTCGCGACCAGGTGGTGATCCGCCATCACAGCTACCGTCTGGCCGGTGGTACTCCCGCGATGCCTTTTAAGGATGCCATCGTTAAAAAGCTGGGCAGTCAGCATTCAGCGGAGCTGATGATGAATCAGGTGGGCACCGCCGGTAAATCTGAAGGTCTGATCTACAACTTCGACGGCATGATGTTTGGTGATACAGAAGATGCACACACCCTGCTGGTTGCCGCGCGTAAGGCCGGAATTGCGGACGCGGTGGAAGAACGTTTTTATCATGGCAGTATCACCGAAGGTCGCTCTCTCTTTGACCGTCAGCAGCTCGTTGCCATGGCCGTAGAAGCCGGTATGCCGAAAGCTGACGCTGAAGCCGCCCTGGAAAATGACGATTTTCGCGCCACCGTTTCCGACGATGAAGCCCACGCACAGTCTATTGGCCTCAGCGGCGTTCCGGTTTTTGTGATGAACGAAAAATATGCCATCAGCGGGGCTCAGGCAGCAGATAACTTTTTGAATGCCCTGCGTCAGGTCTGGGATGAACAGCAAACCGAATTTTCAGCCACTGCGGGTCAGACCTGCGGAACGGATGGCTGCAGTATTTAATCCGTCAACCGCCGGCAGTTTCACGCTGCCGGCAACGTCTTACCCACCAGTAATGGAGTCAGAAAATGAACACTTTTTTCAAAGGTAAAAAACTGCTCGTCGTCGGCGGTACCAGCGGCATGGGCCTGGCCGTGGCACGCATGGTACTGGAAGCGGGCGGCAGTGTCGTGCTGACCGGGAATAAAAAAGACAAAGCCGAAGCGGTGCAAAAAGAACTGAGCCCTCTGGGACCGGTTGCGGTCATCGCGGCGAACCTGATGACCGAAGAAGGTATGGAAACTATCCGTCAGGAAATTAATGCTCACCATCGCGATATCAGCCTGATGGTGAATGCCGCCGGTATCTTCATGCCCAAAGGATTTACCGAGCACAGCTTTGCCGATTATGACATGTATCTTTCGCTGAACCGAGCCACGTTCTTTATTACACAGGATGTCGTGAAGAACATGCTCGCCGCGAAGCTCGAAGGGTCTATCGTCAACGTCGGTTCGATTGGTGCTCAGGCTGCACTGGGTGACTCGCCGGCCTCGGCCTATTCAATGGCAAAAGCGGGTCTGCATGCCCTGACGCGTAATCTGGCGATTGAGCTGGCCAGCGCGGGTATTCGTGTCAACGCGGTGTCTCCCGGGATTGTTCATACGCCGATATACGAAGGCTTCATGGACAAAGCGGATATCGCAGATGCTATGAAGTCGCTGAACGATTTCCACCCGCTGGGACGCGTCGGAACTGCCGAAGATGTGGCAAACACTATTCTCTTCCTGTTGTCTGACAAAACCTCATGGGTGACGGGCGCTATCTGGGATGTCGATGCGGGCATCATGGCGGTCAGACGATAACCCAGTGACGCTGGCATAAGCCGCCCCTTAAGGGCGGCATTTTTTTGTCGCCAGACATGTCATCAGCAGGCTTCACTAAGAATATTCACGACCTGTTCATCCGTGCCTTTTGTGTTCCCGGCACAGGGTGTTATGCCGGGTTCTGACGACATCCTGACAGGACAAAACGGCCAGAGAGAAAGGGGTTATACACGATGAGGAGCCGGTAACGGAGAGTGATTCCCCTTTAAATAATCCGTGGATCACCATCGCAAACTGTACGGCACCAAAAAGTAACAGCGCACCTGCCCCGGTATCGAGATGGATATAGGCGACAGAGAAGAGCACTGCGTACACCATGAGGTAAAATCCGCTCAGCGGACGCCACAGCGATAATGTAGTTTTTGCGTGATAAAACAAGAAAGGTGACAGGACGAGTGCACCACTGGCCAGCCTGAGGCTGCTGAATGAAAGGGGATCAATGTGGCCTCCCTGCAGGGCCAGACGGCACAGAATAGAGTTTGCAGCAAACGCCAGCATTGCCAGGGATATTTTAAGAATGAGCGCGCAATTGGCCATTCAGTGAGACCTCATAAAATTCTTGTAAGCTACCATCTAGTTGGTAGCATAGCGTAAGTGATCACCGAACAGGAAGCAATAATCAGCTTTCAAACTGGAAGGTGAGGACAGGCATTCGGAATGAATTCTGTTTCACATCCCCAGTAGAGGAAGGAAAACGCGTAATGCCAGATGCAGAGCAGAAGATTATTTTTCCCTGCGATCAAACATATGAAATCAGTTTAAGACCTGGAATATCCTATGAAAAAACTAAAATTTACGTTCAAAAATGCGGCTGGTGAAGAACTGGCCGGATTGCTTGAACTTCCTGAAAATCCTAAAGCGTTTGCGCTGTTAGCTCATTGTTTTACGTGTGGCAAAGACCTCAAAGGCGCGGCGCGTATTGCGCGGAAACTGACAGAGAATGCTATCGCCGTTCTCCGGTTTGATTTTACTGGTCTGGGAAACAGCGAAGGGGATTTTTCCAACACCAACTTCTCATCCAATATTTCGGACCTGCTTTGCGCGGTAGATTATCTCCGCCGACAGTACGAAGCGCCTTCTTTGCTCATCGGCCATAGCCTGGGGGGATCGGCCATTCTGTCTATTGCCGGCGAAGTTCCTGAGGCAAAGGCCGTTGTCACCATAGGATCACCCGGAGAACTGACACACGTAAAACGTCTTTTTAAGGATGATGTTGAAAACATTAACCAGCATGGAGCCTATCCCGTTGAGCTGGCCGGGCGGGTATTTACCTTAAAGAAACAGATGCTGGACAATATTCAGGAACACAAAATCGCTCATAAGGTGTTCGCCATGAACAAGCCTCTGCTTATTTTTCATGCGACTGAAGATGATACTGTGTTAATTGAGCAGGCCGAAAAAATATTCAAAGCAGCAAAGCATCCCAAGAGTTTCATTTCGTTGGGTAAGGCGGATCACCTTCTGACTCATGCTCAGGATGCTGAATACGTTGCCGATATCATTATATCGTGGGGCGAATGTTACCTATAAACAGAGTAAATGCGTTCAAACTCGTAGCGCAGAGGGCGATTTTCTGCAGAGATCGGACGCTGTTTATGCTGGACTGATTTTGCGATAAAGGCTTAGGCCGATGCATACAGGCGGGGCTGAATAAGGGTGAGGCCCTTGGGCGAGCATCCTTCATGCACCGGCTGAATGAAATCAGGGATCTGGGGGTGGGAGGATCAGTGTTACCACGCCACCGGCGCTGACACTACATACGGCGGCGATAACACTCTGGAATACGGTTTATATAGAAAGAACCATTGAGCCGCTTAAGCAAAAAGGAGTCCCTGTTAATGAACTGCTGGTTTCTCATCCTTCTCCACTGCTGTACAAAATATAGTCTTAGCGTGGGATAATTAATGAGATGGTCACTCCCTCCTTCCCGGTACTATGCTGAGGATAGGCTTTCATTCGGAGAACTATCATGGAAAACATTGCGCTCATTGGTATCGATCTGGGTAAAAACTCTTTCCATATTCATTGCCAAGATCGTCGCGGCAAGGCTGTTTACCGTAAAAAATTTACACGGCCAAAGTTAATCGAATTTTTGGCGACATGCCCCGCTACAACCATCGCAATGGAAGCCTGTGGTGGCTCTCACTTTATGGCACGCAAGTTGGAAGAGTTGGGGCATTTTCCTAAGCTGATATCACCACAATTTGTCCGTCCATTCGTTAAAAGTAACAAAAACGACTTTGTCGACGCCGAAGCTATTTGTGAAGCTGCATCGCGTCCGTCTATGCGTTTTGTACAGCCCAGAACTGAATCTCAGCAGGCAATGCGTGCGCTGCATCGTGTCCGTGAATCCTTGGTTCAGGATAAGGTAAAAACAACCAATCAGATGCATGCTTTTCTGCTGGAATTTGGCATCAGCGTTCCACGAGGAGCTGCCGTTATTAGCCGACTGAGTACCCTTCTTGAGGACAATAGTTTGCCTCTATACCTCAGCCAGTTATTGCTGAAATTACAACAGATTATCACTATCTTGTTGAGCAGATTAAAGATTTGGAATCCCAGTTGAAACGAAAGTTGGACGAAGATGAGATTGGACAGCGCTTGCTGAGCATTCCCTGCGTCGGAACACTGACAGCGAGTACTATTTCAACTGAGATTGGCGACGGGAAGCAGTACGCCAGCAGTCGTGACTTTGCGGCGGCAACAGGGCTAGTGCCTCGACAGTACAGCACGGGAGGTCGGACGACATTGCTGGGAATTAGTAAGCGAGGTAACAAAAAGATCCGAACTTTGTTGGTTCAATGTGCCAGGGTATTCATACAAAAACTGGAACACCAGTCTGGCAAATTGGCCGATTGGGTCAGGGATCTACTGTGTAGGAAAAGCAACTTTGTCGTCACTTGTGCTCTGGCAAACAAGCTGGCCAGAATAGCCTGGGCCCTAACGGCACGACAGCAAACTTATGTAGCATAACGGCAGAAATACACCGGTTTAAAGAATCACTGATCTGGTTTTGCGAATACTGATATTGATGATACTAACGGCCCACCGGCCTGTTGAGGAACCTGTAAAACGGAAAGGCTCATTGAAGCCGTATATTTTCTGGAGGTTCATCAGGCGCGGAACTCATCGAGGCGCGGGAATAAAATCCCATTCAGACGCCGGATAGATTCAAGCAAGCCAATTTATCGTCAAAATCGGTGTTGCAAAAACGGGAGTGACCATAGATTCCGTTTTCTGAGACGTCCCCAGTATGGCAACCACGATCAGTCTGCTGGAGCCGGTTATAGCCGCACTGCTGGCCGTTGTGCTCGTCGGTGAAAGGCTGCCGCCTTCCGGATGGGCAGGCGTCGGACTGATAGTTGCGTGTCTGGGGCTCATCACCGTTCCGGCTGGAAAGTTACGTTTCAGTCTGTTCCGGCAACGGAAAGAAAACTTTGAAATCGCAAAAAGGAAAGAATTATGAAAGATAAAGCGTCATTTGACTCATTTTCGGCTCTCGATATGCGTGCCGGGTAATGACTCCAACTTATTGATAGTGTTTTATGTTCAGATAATGCCCGATGACTTTGTCATGCAGCTCCACCGATTTTGAGAGCGACAGCGACTTCCGTCCCAGCCGTGCCAGGTGCTGCCTCAGATTCAGGTTATGCCGCTCAATTCGCTGCGTATATCGCTTGCTGATTACGTGCAGCTTTCCCTTCAGGCGGGATTCATACAGCGGCCAGCCATCCGTCATCCATATCACCACGTCAAAGGGTGACAGCAGGCTCATAAGACGCCCCAGCGTCGCCATAGTGCGTTCACCGAATACGTGCGCAAACCGTCTTCCGGAGCCTGTCATACGCGTAAAACAGCCAGCGCTGGCGCGATTTAGCCCCGACATAGCCCCACTGTTCGTCCATTTCCGCGCAGACGATGACGTCACTGCCCGGCTGTATGCGCGAGGTTACCGACTGCGGCCTGAGTTTTTTAAGTGACGTAAAATCGTGTTGAGGCCAACGCCCATAATGCGGGCGGTTGCCCGGCATCCAACACCATTCATGGCCATATCAATGATTTTCTGGTGCGTACCGGGTTGAGAAGCGGTGTAAGTGAACTGCAGTTGCCATGTTTTACGGCAGTGAGAGCAGAGATAGCGCTGATGTCCGGCAGTGCTTTTGCCGTTACGCACCACCCCGTCAGTAGCTGAACAGGAGGGACAGCTGATAGAAACAGAAGCCACTGGAGCACCTCAAAAACACCATCATACACTAAATCAGTAAGTTGGCAGCATCACC
>NZ_JAOWHD010000047.1:0-42132 GCF_030332785.1 Citrobacter sp. Cpo069 | reverse complement strand
GGCACTGTTGCAAATAGTCGGTGGTGATAAACTTATCATCCCCTTTTGCTGATGGAGCTGCACATGAACCCATTCAAAGGCCGGCATTTTCAGCGTGACATCATTCTGTGGGCCGTACGCTGGTACTGCAAATACGGCATCAGTTACCGTGAGCTGCAGGAGATGCTGGCTGAACGCGGAGTGAATGTCGATCACTCCACGATTTACCGCTGGGTTCAGCGTTATGCGCCTGAAATGGAAAAACGGCTGCGCTGGTACTGGCGTAACCCTTCCGATCTTTGCCCGTGGCACATGGATGAAACCTACGTGAAGGTCAATGGCCGCTGGGCGTATCTGTACCGGGCCGTCGACAGCCGGGGCCGCACTGTCGATTTTTATCTCTCCTCCCGTCGTAACAGCAAAGCTGCATACCGGTTTCTGGGTAAAATCCTCAACAACGTGAAGAAGTGGCAGATCCCGCGATTCATCAACACGGATAAAGCGCCCGCCTATGGTCGCGCGCTTGCTCTGCTCAAACGCGAAGGCCGGTGCCCGTCTGACGTTGAACACCGACAGATTAAGTACCGGAACAACGTGATTGAATGCGATCATGGCAAACTGAAACGGATAATCGGCGCCACGCTGGGATTTAAATCCATGAAGACGGCTTACGCCACCATCAAAGGTATTGAGGTGATGCGTGCACTACGCAAAGGCCAGGCCTCAGCATTTTATTATGGTGATCCCCTGGGCGAAATGCGCCTGGTAAGCAGAGTTTTTGAAATGTAAGGCCTTTGAATAAGACAAAAGGCTGCCTCATCGCTAACTTTGCAACAGTGCCAATCATACGTCGTCGCTTTTTATCATAAACCGCAGAACGAGCAGGCCCGGGATCGGATTGATATGATCACCGGACGCTACAGGCAAAACATTTTTGGCCAGTCCGGAGGTGAATACTGGAAGGACCTGTTTTGCTGGCCGACCCATGTTGTTGAGCATGGGCATAAAATCGGCATCGTGGTTCCAACCTACAAAAGCTACTTTTTCTTTAAATACGGCTCTAAAAACGATGATTTTCTTGGCATAAAAGGTCGTGAAAAGGAAGGCAAATGGTTTGCCAGCGCCAGCAACCAGAACAAATTTCTCGACCCACGTGAACGAGGCAATACGCTTACCTATCTCAAGGTCTGTCTGCTGCTGACAAGAGCCGTCAGAAGGATGCATGCGGCAGGTCTCTGTCACAGCGATCTAAGCTATAAAAACGTGCTTATCGATCCAGAAATGGGACATGCCTGCATCATTGACGTAGACGGCCTGGTTGTCCCTGGAAAGTATCCTCCCGACGTGGTGGGCACCCCGGATTTTATCGCTCCGGAAGTGGTGAAAACCAGTCATCTTTCCAAAGAGGATCCGAACCGCGTATTGCCAAGCATTACTACTGACCGTCATGCGCTGTCGGTGCTTATCTACATGTATCTGTTCTTCCGTCATCCGCTACGTGGCGGAAAAATACATGACATGTCGGATGAAGTACGTGATGAGACCTTATCTATGGGTGAGAAGGCACTCTTCATTGAACATCCGACAGACAAAAGCAATGCAGTCAAAGTCAGTCAGCTATCGTCCTTTTCACTGCCCTGGGCTGACCCGGAGAAAATTCCTTACACCATCATGGGCCCTTATCTGACACCTTTGTTTGAGCGCGCCTTTATAGATGGCTTACACGATGCCACTAAACGCCCGACCGCCGATGAGTGGGAAAGCGCCCTGGTTAAAACAGTCGATCTGATACAGCCCTGCCAGAACAAGGCGTGTGAACAGAAATGGTACGTTTTCTCGGGTAAGACAAAGCCGGTTTGTCCCTACTGCGGTACGCCATACAAGGGTAAATTACCGGTTCTAAATTTATATTCTTCCCGAAAGGAAGGCAGTTATCGTCCTGACGACCACCGGTTGATGGTGTGGAGCGGGCAGTCAATCTATGCGTGGCATGTGAATCGCCTCATTGCGCCAAATGAGCGTACAACCGATTTGCAAAGGAAACGAGTTGGGTATTTTGTTTTCCATAACGATCAGTGGTGGTTAGTAAATGAAGGCATAAATGGGCTTATGTCATTACCGGATAAACGACAGATTGCCATTGGGGAAAAAATTGAACTGACGAATAACGCTCAGTTTGTTCTGTCAAAGGAGGAAGGCGGCAGGCTGGTCGTCGTTCAGTTAGTAGAAAACTAACGGACGCCCATAACGACTAAAACGTTCTGGCAGCATACTGAACCTGTTTAATGAATCACTATATTAAGCTGTGTCAAATTTAAGCTGCCAGAAAAACTGACTGTCTGTGCCGGATATGCGGTACACCTCCTGCGGCAAGGGTTTAATGCGCAAAGCCCAATTTATTTATAAGAGTGAATAGTTTTGTGGCTCTACCCTGCCGCTCTCCTTTCCTGTGTCATGGTTTTTAACATCTGAAATACTGACATTGTTAAGCCGGTGATTGTATAAGGCGATGCGGACAATCTCATGAAGATATTCAAGTTCGTTTTGTGTCAAGGACTGGCCTTCCTGGGTTTTTGAAATCATTTCCTGCCAGCAGATCAGTCTTTCGTAACTGACATGTTCGCTGTTTTCCAGGCAGTGCAACCTGAAATAGCGAAGGAACAAAGGAAATTCATCGGTCTGAGCGATGTCATAAGCCCGAACCGTTAACCGACACAGACATACAATCGTATCCTGCTGTAACCTGACTAACGCGTTATGACTGCCCGGAAGGATATCAGGCAATTTCATCTTACAGTCAGCAAGGCGCTGAAGAAGAGGCCCTTCCTCTGAAGGCTCCCGTCCCCGATACTCCTGAAGAGGTTCAGATTCAAGTTCATGCATTAATGGATGATATAGCCATTCCCGGGAACTGGTCTCATCAATGATCAGGCTTTCAATGCACTCACTGTATGTTGTTTTACGTCGCCCGAGCTGCACCTGACTGATTTCATATTCAATATCTGGAAGATCGATACGCAATGCGGCAACTCTTTCGGAAGGATGAAGGTGGTCAAAGGTTAACTTCGCAGAAATGCTACGATCCCTGTCCAGAAAGACGGCCACACATAAATCATTAACCTTTACGAACAGATCAGCTGTGCCTCCGAACATACTGCCGCTTCCAATAACCTCATTCAGTGAAACCGGCCCACCATCGTCGCCAGCGAGAAGATTTGGGAAACCAAGAACCTGGTGCTCGTTGATGACTTCAATAATTTTTCCCCGGATGGCTTCCATCAGACCATCACAGTCACCGGCTACAGCAGTACTGTGTGAGAAATGCCAAAGCTTGACCTCCCCCTGCTTTGCTAACAGATCAGTTTTGCAAGCGGGGCAGATGCAGTTACAGTCGATACCCCGGCTGACCTCTGTAATATCTAAAAAGAGTCCTGATTCTCTCTGGAGTCCAAATGGAATACCAAATGTGTAACTCTTACGCATGGCTGCACCCCGTTTTTGATAATTATTCAAACTATATCCGAAATAACGGAGGAGGATTTCTGTAAAACGAATTAAAAGAAATGATTTTTTAGTTTTCCAGATTAATGTTTGACAAGAATCAAATGAGAGCCTTACAAATATGGAGAGAGAAGTTTAGGTAAAGTAACTTTTATCACAACTTCTAAAATTAAGGAGAATATCGGATGTATTTAGCAGTGGGCTTGGCTTATGATTAAAGTCTTTCTCCGAACTTAATAAGAAAGTTAAAAAGACAGGCTATTACAGTGCCTTTAGCCCCGAAAGGGGCATAAACTATTTTCAAATCCAGACACAGTCTTTTTGTTGTGCCAATATCAATAATTACTCGCGAACAAAGGTCCACACACTCGCAGGAACTTTGTCATATAACTTTTTCATTGTCAGTTCAGCTTTACGATGATCATAAGCACCAGAAATTTCAAGAGAGGCGACACCCGAGTTTTTTTCACATAACCTTTCAAATACTTTTTCGAGCGTTTCGAACGAACTACACTTACGGAATTTCATTAAATAAGACTGCTTTGTGTCAGACATAATCAACCTTCTTTAGACAGGCCTCAACTGGCCAGGGATAATCTTAATATCATTTTTCACTTAAGCCTAACGATTTCACAACCTTTTTCGTTGTTTCCACCCTGTTCATAACCAGGTACATGAGTGCTAAAATGACTGTAAATAAAACCAGTGTATCCCGGTGAGCAGGATGAAGAATCAATCAGTGATCAGACAGTTTTCGGAAAGCGAATTGCATCAGCAGCTGGAAACGTTCGGCAACCATGATAAACAGCTTTCACGCTTGATCCGTTACTTTTCCCATCTGAGATACAACACAGCTAAAACCTATCTGCACTGGCTACGAGTATGGAACGAATGGTATCAGGCGAATGCCCGGTTGCATACAGACTGGCCAGTAAGTTCGCTCCCCGTGTCTGAGGAAGCTCTGCTGGCGTTTATGGGGCATCTTGAAGGCAAATTGTCACGAAGCAGCATAAACAGCTGTCTTCAGGCCTTAAACAGTATCCATAAAAAAGGGCTTAACCTGCCCGGGATTATTACGTCTGAAGCATGGTACATGCTGGAAGCCTTAAAACAATCGGAAGCCCGGAAGCGAAAGACGACTAAACAGGCAACTCCCTTTCTTATTGGCGATCTCAAGGCTCTGATAAAGTTACGCAGTACTACAAACTCAGTTCGTAAGCTTCGTGACCTGTGCCTGATCTGGACAGGCTTTGAAACACTGCTCCGTTCATCCGAAATTCGCCGTATACGTCTGAAAGATCTGTCTCTGGATAGTATGACCGGTGAATTTAACCTGACGGTATACCGTACAAAAACGAACATCAGTACACTTCTTACCTACCGGCTGACACGTCAGTTAACTAACTGCCTCTTGAGATTGATGAACCTTGTGAAAATGGATCAGCACAGTCATCCGGATGAATACCTTTTCCAGGCCGTAAATTTCCATGATACAGGCTATATGCCACCCGGCTGGAAGCTTCGGAGTAAAGGGAATGAGCTATCTGAGCTTCTTAAACGGCATAACCTGCCCTACCGTGCTAAACAAAGTCTTCTGAACGATGAAGATGAGGAAGACACTGTGGACGATGCCGGTATGCTCAGCAAAAATTCCCTTTTACGGGCATTTAAAGAAATGTGGAATGAGCTTTATCCAAATGAGACTAAAACCCGTTACTGGACAGGGCACAGCGTTCGTGTAGGCGGTGCGATACAGCTGGATATTGAAGGTTACTCGCTACCACAGATTATGGAAATGGGGAACTGGTCGAATGAAGAAATGGTTATGCGCTACATTCGCAATATTGAAGCTGGTAAAAAAGCCATGATCAAGCTTATGCGAAATGCCTTTGATGAATAGCGCCCTCACGGGCGCATAACTTTATTTTTTCTTGAACGGGTTAAGTCTGGTGAGATTAGAGAGTGCCCCTCCCGGAGGCAAAATTCCCGTCCTTTTATATTTGTACACGCCATTTAATTTCATTGTCTGGATTCCAAGATTAATAAGCGTGACAAGTTTAAGGGTATACAGGAGTGTAAATTGGGGAGCAACCTGAATAAAAACTAATAACAAGCCTGCACACATTACACGTAGCCATGCCGCGTACTCCATGCTCAGCGGACGCTTGAAATAGAATCTTTCGAGCAAATCAACTGTCTTATTACTGATCCACGCCGCCGCCACTGAGAGTAACAACACGATGCACACCATAATGCCCAGTTCCATTTTCACTCCCTTCTCTTTTAGTCTGTTTAAGTTGAGGCTTAGCCACAGTAGTTTTGTTTTTTGCTTTTTTCTTAGGTTTGGTATGGTGAAACAGAAAACAATCCACCATTACCCAACCATTTTTATATCGAGCCACCAGCATCTTCTGGCTGGGGTAATGAGCATGAAACAGCATTTTCACGTCCATGGTGCCCATCAACGACTGTTTGCGCTTTAGCTCATCCTCAGCCATCTGAAATTCTTGTAAGAATTCTGAAGACAGACGCTGACGCAGAATTCTTATGGCACTGGAGTTTTCATCATTCTTTGCCAGGTGCCCGAAGCGTACAAGTGCCTTGTGGGTTATCTGGATGGGTCCCAGATGAGAGCTGAGCTGTTCGTACTGCCAGAAGTAGGTCAAATCCACCTTAACCCAGCTGATGCTGTCCAGCAGAGCCTCGTTCATGATGGTTCCGGACATAGGTACCATTGTCAGCCTGGCCAGACGCATATGTATGTAGTCCGTAAGCAACCTCAGCGACTCAGGAACGTTTTTATTGAGTAGGAGATGCTGAAGCACCGGGGTTGCGGTCTGCCAACACAGATTGCGCCCGTCAGGCAGGAAAGCAAACTTTTGATCGTCAGGCGCAGAGTTCGAAGCGTTTTCCTTACGAAGCAAAAAATAATGGCCGCACAGCAGCTCTGCTCTTACCTGGTCCTCGTCAGGGTCATGTCGGGCTTTACTTAGATCAACGGTTAGCACAACGCGGTTAATCGCATCAGCGTGATATTTTTTTACCCAGACGCAGACACGATAGAGACGCTCATCGATTTTCTGGCTGGCTGTGGAAATCCATTGCATTGTTGTTCCTTAATTTTCGGGGCTGACAATGAAAATGCCCAGCTCAGCCCCCGGCACGAGTTCTGTATATTTCAGGCTCAGCTTCCGTTGGTTGGACGGACCCTGGCTGTTTTCAGGAGCCCAGTCAGAGAGCGTTTTTAATTGAGGTATGTTGCCTGCTGCGAAAATGGGCAAGGATGCTTTTACTACTGAATAATCAGTCTCAGCATATTTATTCCCGTTTCGTTCCTGCCCTTCAGGCCTAAATGCAAAAATGTGAGCAATCGGAACAGGGAAAGAGTTAGTTCGACAAAGGCGATAAGATTCGCCCTGCTTCAGTGGGTGAAATTCAAGACGGTGTAAAGCCTTATCGATATTAGACACGACATTCAAATTGGTAGTTGCTACATTTTTTACTTCTGAGGCTCTCCTGCGCTCCAACAAACTCACAAGTTGCTCTGCTGTTTTAACTTCCTGGTTTCGGTTTAGCCGCCATGAAAAAGTAACTTTTTTAAGCTGGGACTTGATGAAAAGGATATTTCTTGTTGAGTGCATAGCGACAAGGCCCGGGAGCTTCTTGTGCACTTTATCAAAACGGACATTCTTTTTATTATCGATACGCCTCATTGCCGCAGCAAAATCATTTTTTGCTTCGTTTATAGAAGTGATCAAGCTTTCGAGAAGATCTGCTCTTTCGGGGACAATGATTAGACCCGGGTATTTAGTGGTTACTTTGGTGGAATCATGACTTAATGACTCTATGTCATCCACACAGATGTCAGTAAGTGCCTGAATAATTTCCTCAACCGAAGCATCGTCTTTAATACTAACCCTGATGGGTTTAACCTGCTTCAAGCGCTCTTCTGTTCTAGATACGGTGGAGACAGTCATCAGGTTTGCCATCATCGGGGGGGTGTTCGAAAGAAAACACTTGAGCGAGTCGATGCGTTCCAGAATCTGGTCACGAAAATAGGGCAAATCGTCATAACTCATACGTTTCTCCAGGCTCATGTTATTTCCAATCAATTTTGCTGCCCAGGCTGACCTTGCAGAACATAAATGTCATGTAAACCTCTAAAGAAGTCATTTTGAAACAGCTTTCACAGCATGCGATTTATGTTCGATAGGGCTCATGAACAAAGGATGATAATGGAGACGCCATGGATAGTGGATAGTCTTACCCACCTGGGTGATCCGATTGAGGCGAAAACGACCATTTATACAGTCAACTGACCAAAGCCCGGGAGAAACTAACCTCTTCCAGCGGTAAAAAGAGAAACCTGCAACACAGAGGTCATGCTCCAGGAAATGTTGAGTTTCGACGACGCGAACTTTTATCAAAAACCCCAGCATTGGCGAAAACCAGATCAACAACCATGTTGGCGGCAGGATGACTTTGTTCAGGAGATGATCTGTCATAAGCAAGGCAGATAACATCAGAAAACTGATAGTCAACCACAGGGCCATCCAACCGGCCCATACGCGGCTCAGACAGGGTTTCCATTCGAGAAGAAAAAGTTTTTTATGCATTCTGCCCCGCCTAATTTTAATGTATTGCCGAAGTATGCTGCATCATGATGGTGGTGCGGGGAAAGATTTCAAACTTCCACAATTCTGAAGCCGTGTTCCAACCATGAAAGATCCCGTCTCCACAGCGAGTGTTAAAAGCAAGAATTTCATCCCTGACCTGGTAAGCGAGCACTTCTGGCATATCAATAAACTCAGGTAAGGAAAGAAGAATTCCATGGATAACTTCTCCGGTTAACTTACTCATAACCTCTTCCTCAGACAGGGCAGCGTCCGGGAACAAACACAACGGAAGTGAAAAACAACATAGGTCAAGACCAATAGCAGCCCTTCCTGCGTCGTAGCCTTCTTCATTAACGACAAAACGAAAGAATTTTTCTGTCTCACCCCGTAATGATGACGGTCCTTCAGACGGAACTTCAATACCACTGAAGACTTTATCGGTCCAGTTGGTAAAAGGACTGGTGAAAACCCAACAAATTAAGGATAACGCCAGCTCTTCCTTAAACATACGTTCAGTGCCGGTAGTTCTGGAAAGTTGCTTTTGAGTACTCATGTTTTACCTGTTGCATGAAATTATTGATGTTATATAAACACAACCGGCATTTTATCTAATAGGTTTGAAAACACTAAAAATCGCAAATGCTGGTACCTTTCTGTTTTAAGAGATTTTCAAGGTAAAGTGAGGCTAGATCAATTGGCTGGTTCTCTTCAAGACAGGCTCGCACAAGATCTTCAATAGAGACCGAATCAACCCCCCTTCCCTGTAAAATTTCTTTAGCAGATGCCAGCGTTTTATGAACGCTTCGACTTAGTTGTAATCTGACTTGTGTGCGGGTATCAAAAAGACAATCTTCTGTGACACTTTGTGAAACGGTTCTACTCATTGAAAAATCACTCCATTTCTGGGATCGAATGAAAATTAACAGCTATAGATGTATCAGGTTTCCCATTTTCTACGATACTCAACCACGTACGCGCTGAGATTTGTTGTTCACAGACGAGTATGTAACCTGTTCCCTGTTGATGATGTAGCTCAAGAGCTTTTAGGATAGGCTCTGAATGAGGTCCGAGAGCATCACGCGTGTGAATAAGCGTTTGCTCTGGCAATACGTTGCTAAGCATAGACAGCAGAACATTACGCTCATCCTCATTATCCGACAAAACAAGAATTATACGAAAACCCGTTTTTATACGAAATCTGATTTCTGAAACTAACTTTCTTAATCTTAATTTATATATGACCAGGCGGAATCGAGTCATCAGTAAAGAGACCACTGTGAAGATAACGATTACTGCGCCATATTTTGACCTGTAGAACCACCAGTTAAGGCCTCCAGCAACTATCAGGATTAACATTAAAATTAAACTCCCATAGAAAAAAAGTGCTGGGTAGCGAGTTGTCTTTCCTTCAATTAGTGCTGAGGCAAATATCAAAATGGATATTCCGTAAATTACCCAGTCAAAAATACTTTCTCCAATCATTCTTTAGTGAACATCCTTAAAAGTGGAAATGTAGGTTTATGGGTTTATGCATTTTCCTGATGGCCTTGACAACCAAGGATTTCACAGAAATTGTCACAGTGTGAAGCTGTAACAAAGCGCTCTCCACGTTCGAATCGCTCAACCAAATCCTTTCTTACTTCACTTCCAGGTTTCTGGAAGATGTACTCAAGCTGGAGATCCTCGGCCGTTGAAAGTAGTCGTTCTATGCTGAAATCAACATGGTAAAAGCAAAACTGATTATCAACCGGGGGAAAGTTGCTTTTGGTACTGTTCTCGTTTTTGGATTTTAGTTCATTCATGAGCTCTCCTTGGTTGAGAACAGTATACAAATCTCTTTAGGGATTTTTTTTCGTTAATAGCACTTTTTTGAGTTTAAAGAGTATGTTCATACCAGAGCATTAGAGGCTACGAAAAGGATAATGGAATTAGAAAGATAGATTTTAAGTGGTGATGTAAGGTGGGATAGGTAGAAGAGGAGTAGACGCTTGTAAGCGAGGCAAAAAAAAGGCACGGAAACCGTGCCATAAGAGTATGTGAGAAAAAATCAAAATCAGGGAAAGAATCAAGCAGCTTGTGAAACTGAATCTCCAACTGCAAGATTTAAATTTCTTAGGTTATCGAAAACTTCAGATACTAAGTCATTACGGTCGTGGATTTTAATCCGCCCACCGGTTAACTCTGAAACATAAACGGTATGGCAGAGGTCAGTAACCACTTCGCCGTATTCATCAACGACTTCCAAAGATGCAATCATCGGAATATAAGAAGCCGCAGCATAGCTCTCATAAATACTTATTATGGAGTCATTGTTGCGTCGAGAAATTACCCTACCAGAAGGTAAAGCCTCATCTTCCATATAGCAATCAGATAGGTCCTCACAGAAGTCATTTTCTTTAAGTGAAATATTAAGGGTCAATTCACTGTTGATAGAGCGTGAATAAGAATATTCACTCAGTTTATAGCAAGCCAAACTTATATCACTAAAAGTTTCATAAGCTTTATAGAGGCTCGATGTTATAGACTCAGATACAAATGTTATTAGTCCAATAAAATGAGTATCCCAGAACTGTTGCAAAGCAAAACGGGCAATCATAACCTGACCATCAACCTGCATCAGTCTGTTATATTCATCCCGGTCATAACCTTTCGACTGAGAAACATCATTAGACATGCTAAGAACTTCACTACAAACATCATCATATTCAAAACGGCTAGTTGCAAAGTGTTTTCCTGAAATCTCAAGGTACTGACCAGAGACTGCGTCAAACACCTCAAGAAAGTAACAGAGTCGAGATTTTAAAGATTCTCTGTTTAAAGCTTCTATTTCATTCTCAGAGATACTATCGACATATAAATCAACAGCATTCTTGAGTTCAATAGCTTTGATATTACAGGTAAAAGAAAGCTCGTCACTTTGACAATGGCAAACACTTAATACTATATCCGCCTCATCAAAATCTATGCCAAGATAGCTCAGAACTGCTCGGACATAGTTTTTATCATCAGATGAATGTGTCATATACACTACCTCAAATTTGAGAGGAAGTGCCCCAGAAGGGAAGCGACTTCCCCACTGGGTTAGATAAAAGTTTGGTTAAGCTAAAAGAAGATGCCAGCGACAGATTTTACATTGTCATAGACAAGTGTCTTCAGCCAACCAAAGTTACTTTTTTGGACTGAAGCAAAAGGATCATTGAGACGCGTTACGAAAATCGTCAAAAGCTTCAGTTATTAGTAATGTGCGATCAGTTACTCTGTATCGGTCATTACTTTCGAGAGATACGTAAGTTGAATGCGAAGAATCACAGACAACACGCCCTCTTTTATTGATCAATCTTACTTCCATCATCACCGGCACATTGATAATTGAAGCAACATCGGTATAGAGGGATATGAGGGCATCATTGTCACAATATAACGCCCCGTTCCCATCAAATGTATCGTTAAACTTAATATATATATCTGGCATATTTGCCGGATAATCATCAGTATTGAAATCAATGCATAACTTTAAGTCATCATTAATACGGCGATTAATCTTATGCTGCCCAACACGTACAAAGCCATGTTCAACAGCTTTGATAATCCTTAAAGTTTCATTAAGACAATCTGTAATTCTTTTCTCGACAAATGAGATAAAGTCACCAAAGTCGGAATGAAAAAACTGTTTAAGTGCAAATTTCGCAACTAACACTTTCCCATCCACCTTCATTTTATCGAGATAAAGATTTCTTATAGCATCAGTAGAAGAATTAGCTTTAGATAACTCTTCACAGTCATTAATAATCATTGAAACAATATCAATAACTTTAACTGGGCTTAAAGTATTACTATATCCGCGAATATCAAACGTAAAAAATCCGAAATTCTTAAATACTCCAAGAAAATAAATTATTTTTTGTTTCAAAAGAATAGAATCGGAGTAAGATGCGTTGTGCTTTATTAGTTCAGATATGTAGAGATCCAACATACAATTTAAATTATCGATATCTACATCGTAATCAAAGGTTACTTTGTCGAACGAAGTATCAGATAATTGAACGGTTATATCGTCAGCGGGAACATTAAGGCCTAAATTTTGATAAAGAAAGGCACTAACAAATTCCACGTGGTCAGATTCTTTAAACATTTACACTACCTCATGACTAAAAAGGAAGTGCTTCCCACCGGGAAGCAAGTTCCCGGATGGGTTAGATTAATTATAAAAGAGTTCTTCAGAAGGTACATGCATTTCTGGTTTGAACTGTTTTAAGGAGTTGTTTATAGCTTTTCGATATAACCCTGAAGAGTGTGGCTTAAACATTTGATATTCCGTAACGAGCAGAGGAGACGTAAAGCATCCTAAGTTCACTAGTGAAATATTTGATGTTTCTTCACAAACATCTAATTCAGCGTATATCCGCCTCTTCATTACCCTGCCTGCTAAATAGCGACGAACATGATTTATAAACTTGTCCGCATCTGATATAGAATTAACTATATAATCAGATGTGACTATCTGATTAGATACAGTTTCAGGTATAGCTTCGGCTATTATTTTTACGTTCATTTCATAATCAACACTATGGAAGCAAGCAAGAATTTGTGGCTTCGCGCTTTCTAAAATCTTTTCAAGAACAGAAAAAATCAGAGAGAACTCGTTTAAAATTCGCTTTTGTATAAGTCCATGTAGATGTTTTATGAAAGGAGAACCGTGTTCAACAAGGCCTAGTATAAGATCCTTAGAGGCCAAATCTGAGCGGTAATAAACGTATTCTAGATTATCCCGGTTAAATCCTTTGATAAGCAAATCAGGCTGCTCTGAGACCAGTCGTAAATGAGTTGAAGCTATAGAAACTTCAAAACGAAAGTTCGCGAGATTTACAGGGCCTGCTTTTAATGTAGCCGCTTCGGAAAAATAAATGAAAAGAGGATGCAAATCATCGTTACCACAGTAAAGATGGTCTGCGCCCTTAAGATATTTCACCAAATGAGGTAGAAAAGATATTACTGGAATATCAGCCACAAATCGAATATGCCGAAATGGTTTTGAATCCAAATATATATTTTCCACTACAGCGCCAACAAAACCCATTTTAACAAGAATAGATTCAACTAACTTTTGTATCGCATTCATTTAAATACCCTCTTAATAGAGGGATTTCTCCCAAAGGGAGAAATCCCTATGGGAGAAAATAATTTTAATTAATAATTGTAGCGAAGCGCATGTTCTTTTTCACTAAGATGGTTTTCATATTCCGACTTACCAGAACTTAAACACTCTTTGAAAAAGACCTTTGAAAAATTCTTCAAGTCACTTCGGTTGTTAATTTCTTTGTCAGACATCAACTTAGCTGAGTGTGAGGTATCCACAGGCCCCAACCACCATTCATATTTAATATAAACACAATTGGTTTTTGTATGTCCATTTAGAAATCGTTTTGCATTTCTAAGTATTTTTCTACAACCGTTAAGGTCTGAAAGTAAGATATCTGGAGCAATGAGCTCTTCCAGAATATGACCAGGTAAGCCTTTCCTAAAAAGCTCAACATCGTAACTACAATACCAGTCACGATAATTAAAAGCTTTAATAAGTCTTTCAGGTGTATCCAAAGATATCTTATTCAGGATTTTTAATGCAAAGCATACAGCATCTTTTAACAACTCGTGCACCTCAACATTGATAAATGAGAAAAACGAGCTTAATTCTTTCTCTAAGGAATTATACAACTTACCGTAAATATCCTGAGAAAAAAGATACTGCAATCTTTCTTTATTATAAGTGCAATTCGAAATTGAATAGACTTCTCCTCTTTCGATTTTGCACCCTTCCCTTAAAACTATAGGAAACCTCAAATGGTTAACAATGAAAGAATGATTCTTTCTTTGCTTCAAAGCATCTAATTGAAATTTCGTAATTTCCTCCAGATTTGCATCTTCAAAACCTGGAAAGGGAATATCACAGAAACAAGAACTATATGCTTTTGCTGATTCATACATAAACTCCAGTGAAACATCAGCATCAAAAGACATACCAGAGAACATGCCCTGCCCATTGTCTAAAAATGTAATGTTTTTAACCTGTATTTTTTTATGTTGAACAACCAAAAAGGCATTAATGATTTTTTCGATAATTTTCATGTGATCCTCTCTCAATAAAAAAGGGATCACTCCCATATGGGGTGTGATCCCCACATGGGTATAATTTAATTAAAAATCTGTAAGACCTAAATCTTTATTTCTACCACAAACTGTAGAAGATATAAGACGTTTTACTCGCTTTCGAGCACTTCGGCCTGACGTATCTTTCAAGTACATCGGTAATGACAATGATGAGATTTGATTACTTCGCTTATGATGGCAGACTATATAGCCCTGCCTCCACCCCGAACGCACAAACTCACGGATGCGGTTAATATATGCCGAAGCTTGAGATTTTGTACTTATCGATTCAGAACACTTTAAGTTCTGTTCGATAGAGTAAAGCTCAGCCGCCATTAATTTCACCTCATACAGGTCATCCCCATAACTTATAGTTTTCAACAGCTCTTCCTTTTCCCGAATGAAAAATACTTGCTGCATTCCAAGGATCAGGTCATAGGCCTCTCGAAAGAGGTCGATAAGCTTATTACGAACATAAATCATAAACTCCTCAAAGTGCTGAAGCCAGAAATAAGCCGCATTACTTATTTGTGAATTGTGAGAACAAACAAGCCCTTTAGCAAGCTCGACCTCTTCCTCCCGAAAAGTAAAGTTACTTTTCTTAAACCGACTTTGTTCAAAAATGCTTTGATGCATTTCTATCCATACAGAAACAAAACCGAGGGATTCAAATTCTTCGTTTAACAAATGTAAACTTTCGAAGATTTTCTGAATTTCGATCCCGATGTCATATGACAGTGGACATTCTTTTATAGAATAAACATAACCGGGTAGGAAGTGAGATAAATGCTCAGTTCGCAAATATAAACTGAATTTAAGTTCTGTCAGTGGTTGTTTCAAAGATAATTTAGATGATTCGCTTATATTTACTGGTTCAACACCATTTCTAATCAAAATAGCTTTTACCAGGTCCGTAGCTAACTTCATACAGCCTCCAGTCGTTATTGAGGCCTCCCTGATGCAGGTTGGCCATCAGGGAAAATATGTAAATCAATTAGCAACCAATCAGACCGTTGCCATTACATTGTCAATGTATCTGACAAGGGATGGGCGGTCGTCCTGTAAGGCAAAACGGCGAAGGTCATCAAGATTATACGCAGGAAGATAATCAGCGTAACCTCGAATACGAAGGTCCTCAACCACAACTTTTATATACTCAAATCGTCCAAGATTTCCTTTTAATGGGGGTTTTCCTGGACTAGACAGCATATCGTCTGCTTGCTCCCATGTGATTTCTTTAGCTTCACCACTATGTAGATCAAGATGGACATATATGAATGACTTATAATCTCCACGGCAACGAAGATAATATTTCGGATAGAAATATTTGTCACAACGCAACAAACACGTTCCTGAAGGACGAACTACGTACAACAGGTTTCTGTCATTTTCTAATATGCCATGTTTCAAAATCGTTATATCTATCTCATTATCATGCAGCAAATAGCATGACGATGGTTCATTGACGATGCGCGATTTTATAACAGCAGCAAATTTATTAAAAACTTCGTTAGTTTGAAAATTCATTAAAATGCTCTCCGATGTAAAACGACGAGCATCACCATAACGGTAATACTCCCGTTATGGGTTTTAATAGTTTATGGAATAACCATGTCATACAACCGACCATAGCCAGTAGTACCGCACATTTATTTAACTGAGCAAGCATCTCAGCCGTGAAAAGACCTTAAAGGCAGGTAATTATCACGAAGGAAAGCGGTTATCTTATCAATACAATTTAAAAAATAATATTGATAAGATAACCCCCCCCGCAAAATGCGGGGGAGTTATCGTTGTTACAGCTGATTAAGACATTCAGGAGCCCAGTGAATCGGGAATCCATCCTGCCCTGTTAACTGGAGAACATCGTTCCAGTCGATACCCTTTTTCCCATCAGGAATATCTTGTGCTGGTTCGAAGACTTCAATTGTCAGCTTTGATGCGGGATATCGTTTAGCCAAAAACTCAACCATGCGGCTTTGAAGTCGCTGAGCAGCTTCGATACCGGCACGAGTGCCTTGTGAGTTAGCAATATCCTTATCCGCCCAGATATAAAAGTTTATATATTTTACATCCGGCGGAGGCAGTAAAAAATCAGGAACAGTAACGTTTTCAAGGCACCATGCGGAGCTGGCTGCCCAGCATGGTGTTGAAGTCGCTTCTACAACAGAAAGCGCATTCTCGATCCCTTCAGCCACTCCCAGTGTCCAGGTCGAACTACCTGAATCATAGTGAGGGTCAAACAACTGAATTGAGCCACCTGTCATATCGGCAGGAGGCTTCATCATCAGCTTTGGATTTTCTACAGGTGCCTTATCACCGTTTTTGTCTACGTATGTTCTATGGATAGTCAGAGGCCGACCTCGGGTGTCACGATAGATTGCAATCATTCCCGGATAGATAATCGATTTCTGCTTATCTTTATCCCAATAGTAGATCCGGTTATTAAAGCCTAAATCCTTTGGTAAGTGACTCAGTAAGCGGGAGATCCCACGATTACGGAGGTACAAAGCAACAGGAGTATTAGGCTTTATTTCACCGGTATAGTGATACATCACATCAAGTTTTCGCATTCGCTTTGCCACTTCCTCTCGGTCAAGAGTTTCTGTGGCACGAACTGCTGATTTATAGCGTCGTTCATTTTCAATGTCGGCGTCAGTTAACGGAGCATGCAGATCCATCCCGAAAAAATCTGAGAGAATCTTTTTGCAAGTCTGCGTTTTACTTAATTCATAATATTTCGCCAGAACATCAATTCCGTCGCAAAACTCATTTACCGGAAAGTCATTATGGATCGCACATCCGGTATAAAGGTCTTTTTGCCGGAAACGAAACTTCGATTTCCCTGCGCCAGTAAACGGGCAAGGAACCTGGCTCGGGGCTTTTGCACAAGCGTCTTTGAAAGCAGGTATTCTTTCGAATATATACTTCCAGCCAGACACTTCAGCAATTCGAGCATGAACGAGTTTAATAAAGTGTTCAGATACTTCCTGTGGTTTACGACGAAGAGCCGGGGATGCATAAGTCATGATGATCTCTCTTATCTGGCATTGTGAGTTTCTCAATGCCTTCTGCGGTGCAGAAGACAGGGAGAAACCCACAACGCAGAATTTAAGAAAGAGGGCCCGGGGGCCCTCAACATTTATGCTTCAGTCGTGAAGCCATTATTCTCAAGACGCTGTATGTAGTTATCTACAAGTAACGCAGCCTGCTGGCTATTACCCTCCGCTATAGTGACTTCGCGGAAGATTCTTTCCTGAGGGCTATCATTGCTTATAACTTCACCAACACGTCCGAAAATACGGACTTTATGCATCGAACCGACTTTTTCATGTTCTACACGGTAAGTTTTTATCTGAGTCATATTTTGCTCCTTATTCCTTCATGGAGCAAAAAGACCCACCGGGGCCTTTTTGCCCCGATTGGGTAGAGTTTATTAAGAAAGTATTTGATGAACTAGCTTACTGACTTCAATAGACAATAAAGAAGTATCATCAACTGTTACGAAAGTGTCCGTTTCAAAACCAATTATTTCATCAGTCTTAATACCAACACCAACGATTTCTATTCCATTACATTTAGCCTTTTCCATAACTTCGACGATAGTAAATTCCGATTTATTCGGATAACCATCAGTTATAAGAAAAATTATTTTCCTATCGAATTGGCTGTCAAGTAACAGATCAACAGCTGCCATTAAAGCAGATCCCGTAGGGGTATAATAACCCTTACATCCAAGAGTGAATTTCGATAGAGATTCCTCAACGCTTTGATCAAACGTTTTGATAATCTCAAATTCACTTTCCTTGAAGGGAAAAACTATATTGGAGACATGCATTTTTGACAAACTTTCAGCGGCCATCGATAAAGCAAGATCTGACTTAATGGCATGAATATATCTTTCATCATTAGCCATTGACGCTGAAATATCACGAACTAATACGAGGCCAACATGCCCTCTATTTTTAGATTCGCTTTGAGCTCTGAAGACATCACGAACTCCCATTTGTGACAGAATTAATCGATTTCCATCGAAGGTAATTCCACGCTCATGAGTTTTGTTTCGGCCACGCATTTTAACCTGCTGTAAAACAGACAAGTCGCTACCGATTGAATGACTCAGAGACAAAGCCTCATTGTAAACATTCAAATCGATAAGGAGATCAGGGATATCCCATTCAGAAGCACCGAATTCGGCTTTCACGTCATCGGATACTTTTGATGCAATACCTTCAATCTCTTTAGCCAAAGCATCGTGATAATCTTCGCTATCCTCATCACTGCTAAGAAAGGCATCCAACAAATCTGCCAGTATCTCCCATTGAGCCGATGAAAAGTTACTTTCATCTTCAACGTTAGTCGAACTGGCTTCATCTGATTCACTCTCGGAAGGGTTAATCGCATCAGTATCGTCTTCAATAATGTTATCACCCGTGGGATTGCCACCGGTGGGTTCATTATTTCCCTCGTTATCTTCAGCAAGTTCTGAAGGCTCAGAACATCCCTCTTGAGCAAGATCAGCGTTATCGGAAGTATCTGCCTGACCTTCACTATCGTCCTCAGAATCATCCTCACGACTATCAGTCGACGTAAGCGATTTATCTTCTGATTCGGTATCGGTATCGGTCTCGGATTCATCATATGCCTCCTGCTCCTCCTGCTCTGTCTGCTGCTGTTGTTCCTTTGCCTCATCCCGCAGTCTCTCTAAAAGAGCCAGGGTCTTACGAGCAAGGGATTCACAGCCCTGAGTATTTTCACAACCAAGAGCATCATGAAAAATTTCCTCAACATCAGAAATTACTGGAGAAAGTATCTTTTGGGCATAGTCAAAAAACGGATCGAGGGTTTCTTTGTGACCTACCTGCTGAAGGACTTTTACTCGCAATGAGTTAAGCAGATACCACTCAATAAATAGGACAGGATTTTCCGGACGAGAAGATATATCAGGAGTCATCCTTCCGGCTTTAACCATCAGTGCGTAAGTGGCTGCAAGCCGCCGCTTTGCATCCGGATAATCGTTACCAACCTTCTCTTCCATCTGTACATCATCGAACAGATTTATAAGCCCGGTAAGACGTTTTGCCCTGCTATAAGCTTTACGTTTCTCAGCGAGGCTCTCAAACTCTGCATTCATTCCGTCATCGAAGCGTGTAAACCCTTCAGATGACATGAGAACACTATTAAAGGCGTCACTGTAAACCTCACTGACGGTATAGCGACCATGACCAGCTTCATGACAGGTAAAACCTTCAATCAGACTGACAAAGTCATCATCGCTATAATCGCCGTTTGGTAAAACACAAACTTTATTGACAGGATCAAAATACGGTCCTTTGGTATTGTCGTCTATTACAACTCTTACATCGCCTAAGCCGCTAATGACTTTTGCTATATTCTGTAAACGCTTAATATGGCGCGGCGATGATTTAAGATCTAATTTCATAGAATACCTCTTTATAAAAAAGGGGTACTCACCCAGATGGTGAAGTACCCATCTGGGGTTTTTAATAAAGCAAACAGTTACCAGCCTTTGAGCTCGATATCAAAACCATTTTCAGCATTGTCTTCCTGTTGCGAAACTGATTTCTCAGGTTCAGCTACAGAATCAGTGTTTGAAAACGTGCTGTTTTTTATATCGTTCTCTACGACAGGTTCAACCTGAAACACATTTGTTGAATCTAAAATAGCTTCAATACCTGTGTTCTGTAGCGCGTTCGGTTCTGTTTGTGAGCTTTGATTAAATGATCTGGTAATAGATTCCAACCAGTCAGTAACCTTTTGCTCTCCTGAAATAATACGCTTTAACATTGAAGCATCACTCATGAAATAAAACCACTGCTGTAACACCGCAACGTCGCGAGGTTCAGAAATGGCACCTTTAGGTAAATTATTCATTATGTGTTTTATAGCTTCTGCAAGTACTGCCGCCTCTTTATGTATAAACATGAAGCTAATGATCTTATTTTGCATTTGCTTCAGTCGGTCAATAGTACTTGAGCGCAAATTATTATTTTTACTAATTTTTTCATAAACCCTCATTGCTTCTTCTGCCAGATCTGTTATCAATTGTTCCTGATAGTAGTCCTGGGTTTCATCACCTTCAACGCTAATAGGCGTAAAAGGAATAAAGTGAGCAATATTAAATCTAAAGGATTTTATGAAATCATCTTTAGTTAATTTCAACTGATCAATCAAAGAAGACATTCTTGGGCTTCTATTTTTTTCAGCCTCAATATGCATCTCATAATTGTCTACAACGTTTTGAATACCTGCCTGAAACTCTCGTTCAATCTCTTGGGCCCCTTCCAGAAACTCTTCCATACTGGAAACTGGTAAAATCCACATATTGCTATAGCGGATGCACAAGCGTGAGCAAAGGGTTGATATTCTGCTGGTAATCGTACTTTTGAAGCTAAGGGCTTTTATGTCAATCCAACGTACTTCGCTTTTAGATACGCTTTTTTGATCCGTAATATCATCTCCATCATAAGACAAATCGATTTTATCGGTTCGACGCGATCCTTGACAGCCACTTATTTCAATTTTTGTTATAACTGCACCTTCCAGTAAATCTGGATATGATTTTGCAAAATTCTCAGAGATTTGTTTTGCAGATACTTTGTTAAGCATTGAAGTATTTAAAGTCATGGGTTTCTCCAAAAAAAAGGGGAAACCCTCCCCAACGGGAAAGATTTCCCGATAGGGTTGATATTAAAGCTTCTCTGGTGCAATTAAAAGAATACCGGGAAACTCAGCGGCAACATCATCATTGCCCATTGCTCCCTGATACATATAACCTTTTAATTCCATTTCTTTAATTAGACCTTCCATATTTATTTTACCATCATGATAAAACAATAAAGAATAGTCGTTATTCAGTTGCATAAGTCCAGTAAAATTAGTTCCGTTTTTTGCTATAGCAATGGTAGCAGCACCATCCGTACTTAAAAACGCACTAAATTCAAGATGGGATAACTCTGAGATACAAATATCAGAGGTTTCATAACAAATCCCATCTAACTCGACTTTTTTGCTGTGAAATACTCCAGCGATTTATCCTTGTCTTCGCCAAGAGAAAGATCTATAGCTTGAAGAACAAGATCGACCACATGTAAAGGTAAAGCAGAAGCAAAAGCTATTTTGAAAGTGTCAAGAAGACTAAAGGTTTTTAACGTCATCGACGTGCCAACCCAAGCTACTAATTGACGAATATCCATCACACTGTCTTCTGTACCAGAGTCATTTACTGCAATCGCTACTCTTACGAACTTCTCAATGACCTGAAAAGGCAAAGAGCTATATCGTTTAGTAAGCACATTGGTTAAAGCAACTTTGTCGGGCTTCTCCATTTCAACTATCAAGAACCGCTTTATAAAAGCTGCATCTTGACGTTGAGAAGAAACGAACCGGCGAGCGCCTCCACTCATGTTTGTGTTTGCAGTACCAATAAATCGCGTGTAGCCATTAGCAGTTATAACCTCACCACCATTAGCACTGAGTGACCAGGGCTTACGTTCAATGGGCATGTGAAGTTTTGCTGCCGTATCAGGATCGATTTTGTCCACTTCATCCAGAAGAATGAGGTGACCATTACGAAATCCCGTTACCAAATCGCTGTGTACAAAACCTGTATTACCACCATTAAGACTGCGCTCACCTTCAAGCTCATCAACTCGAATATTGCTGTTGATCTGCTTAATTGTCAGCGGCCAATTCATCATGTGGCTAATGTACATTACCATTTCAGTCTTGCCAGAACCGGACTCACCTTTAAGACACACACTTAAATCTATATCCGGACTGATAAGCAGTTTAACCACTTGTTCAAGTATTCGGGGATTTGGTATGTAGTCTTTGTTCAGCGGAGCTCGATACGAGGTTTTAGTTTTGAAAACAGGCACAGCCATCTTTGGATCCATTTCTGGAATACCAAAAAGGTCCTTTGCTAGAACTAAAAGATACTCACCTTTATCCACATAATGTTTTAACTTTATAACATCCGGGGAAAGAAGAGCTTCTAATTTTTCATAAGCATCAGAAGATGTTTCATTTAACTTCATAGCGGCATTAGACATTTTTAACTCCGGTAAAATGCAAACACCGCCCTCTGGCAGATGTTTGCCAGTGGCATTTTATTTGAGATTCATTTGGCAAATAGTTGCCATCAGTTTCCTGATTTGAGGCACATTATAACCAAGATGATTTCCCACTATTTCAAAAGCTTCAGACATGATCCATTCAAAATGATTTTCGAATATTGGATTTATTTCTAACTTGCCAAAAGCGTTTCGTTTAGTTAACAGATCACATGAAACAAGCTCGTCAAACAACTCTAATGTGGATTTAAAAGCTTTTATGTAAACATCCATAATTTCCCTGTCAGTCCATTTAACAGCCAGTTTTTTTTCTGACATTAAATAATCCTGATCAAAGAAGATGTCCCAGCCCATATCGTCATTGCAATCATGCAAAATGATTTCATCATCATTCCTGCATTCAGCTAATTTCGTGTTTTCACTAATCGAACGATGCGAATGATAATAGAGCCATGATTTTAATTCCGCTCTAAATTCACATGCATCAAGTCCATGAGATAAACAAGTGTATTCAAATGATTTTGACATATACCACCGTGTTTCAGCTTCTAAAAGTGGATTCACTGTGATATTACCATTGTCATCTTTGAAGAATAACTTTCTCCTCAACACTAGTTCTTTAATGATTTCCAAAGACTCTTCCATAGCGGATAGAAAAACAACATACACATCCTCAGGGGTCCATTCTATTACCAGACCACCCAAATCTGGGTTATATTCTTCAACCGAATATAGATAATCTGTTTCTGCTGCAAAATTAATTGTATGCAAAATCTGATTTTTAAGTAATTTGGATTTTTCATAAAGGTGATTTTCACGCCTTTCAGAATCATAATTTATCTCAGAAATGTTACTTTCATCTGATTTAAAGTTTAATCCGGACGTGTATGCATCATTTAAATGCTCTTTGGGTGAATCAACTATTTGCGTTATTTCATCTTCATCTATATCGAATATAGAAAAAAAACTAAGTTGATTACTACTTATTGCAGTAGCCCTAAATTTTTGTTTCATGGGGACTCCAAAAGGAGAAATCCCATGAAGGGATTTCTCCCCTTTAGGGTGGGTTTAATGTCAGATCTGATTAAAGCTACTTTGTCCAAAACCTTTTAGAGGTTTAGGTATGTGAGCCAACTTACTTGTTGCTACCACTCTCATGTAGTCAAGAGGATGTTCTCTCCCTTCAATCATAATAGTATCGACAACAATATAACCGGAGACCATCAACTCATCACCCTGATTTATACCAGTGAAACAGGTTGAATACATTTCAGGCGACACCTTGATTTGAACTGAAAATTCTCTCTCAGTGATTTCACCATCAACTTCTGTCTTCATCCTATTTTTGAGCTTTATTAACAAACCTATACTCTGGTCAGTCATTTTTTTCTCCACAGCACTGATAACTATCCCGGACACTTTTACTTCATTGATATATTCAAGATATGACATTTTCCGCTCCTCGATTTGTTCAAAGAGAAGCCCCGTTAGGGTTCCCCCTTAACAGGATTAAATAAATTTATTAGTTACATACATGAACGTGCAGACTACCAAACAGGCAATTCCGGCAATATGTAACCAATTTCTTGTTGGTTTAGTTGGTGCAATCGCTAAAGAGTTCTCCAACTTCTCTGTTACAAGACGTCGATTCTCTGCTTTAGCCGCATCATCTAAATATTGAGTTTCACGCTTAGCGAGAGTCTCAATTTTCGATTTTATTGCATGGTCCCATCCTTTAGTTTCAAAAACGCTTAACTCACTAAAGGTGTGCGTCATGAGATCTTCTGGGAAACCCAGTTTTTTCATTAACGGACGAATGGTATCATACATTTTTTCTACATTTTCGTAGTGGGCCTTTACTGCGACATCAAAACGCTTACGTAAAGTTAATTTTTCACGTTTGCAAATGATGTCCGAAACCCAATTTATTAACTGCTCATTTTTGAGTTCACTGGCTTTTTCAAGTGAGTAATCCAGATTATCCACGTCAAGAAATGAATTTAATCCGTATTTTTCAAACTCCTCAACAAGATATTTATCCAGTTCAGTTAAGCTTTTAAAAAGTGGTACATCTGGGGAAGCTTTAAGAAGCTTATAAGCTCCTTCGAAATCAATTTTCTTGACCACGAGCTCCACAACATCCACATGATAATAGCTTGAATAAGCAGAAAGCTTTTCGGCCAACAAAGACACAGGCTTAAGAGACTTAAGTTCAATGATATTTGGGCCGTCCTCATTCAAAATAACAATCAGTTCATTATCACGTTCTGTATATTTCATCAGAACTTCTAAGAGCTGTTTGTTTAGCGCCTTATCCATCTCTGGAATAATTTCACTAAAGGTTTGATGAAGGGCTTTACTGCGAGCTTTATTTTTAGACATTTGGGGTCACCTATATATAGTAAGAAGGAAGAAACAAATTTTTGTTTCAACACGAAGGCAAAGCCTGTCATTCATCTCCCGTAAGCTATGAACCGCCTGATTTATACTATCTGGCATTAGAAGTACGCAACAAAAATAGCCCCAGGAGGAGCTAAATTAGTTACGGTTTGGTAAATTCAGATTGCCTTTTGCAGGCATGGGAAGTGCACCAGCGACAAAGGTGACATTTTGCCGGTGGTGTCTTACAGCTTGTTTAAGCTGGCCGCTTTTCACGGCTAAATCAACGCTTAACGCGAAAGTAACTTTAAGCAAAGTTACTCAAATTTGGGAGCTGATATTTAAGCTCATTGTTTTTATACTATAGCTTTAAGCATAAGTAAATGCCCATATCGAATTATTCTGTATAAAGTGGAGAAATTCGAATATTAGCTGCTTCTTTTATCTTTTCTTCACTGCATTCTCTTAAAAAGAAAGAAGGATCACCATACCACATTACAAAAAGTTGCTTTTCTGCACGCGTAAATCCAACATAAAGCAAACGTCTTTCTTCTTCTATTGCCTCCTCCCCAACTGATCTTTTACTTGGTATCTGATCCGCATTACAACTCATTATTATTACTTTATTCCACTCAAGACCCTTTGAACCATGCAAGGTTGATAGGACTACTTTCTCTGGGCTGTATTCCTCGTCCTTCTTCCTAGGGCCTAATGACATTGCAGCAGCACGATTTATCATATTCATCCAACCAGTCTTTTCTGCCCACTGTTTACAAGTGTCTAAAGCAATTTTTGTTAAGGTTGCTGTACCTTTATTACTCCTCATCTTGATTGACGACGATTCCATCCATTTCGTAAGGTTGGCGAAACGTTTTGCTATCTCAACTTTATCAGAACTTTCCTGGGTAAAGCGCACGAAGTTTGAATGTAATGTTTTTGTTTCGAGAGAACTGTCCTCCGGGATGGCAAGGTCGCCAAAAGTAACTTTTCTTCCTCTCATACTCAATGCCACTTCATCCAAAACTGATTCCTGTTCTCCAAACAATGCCAATACTCTCTTCATTAAGCGAGGATCATTTGATTGTCGGAAAAAGGCCATAAGGCTTAACACATCGCTTGTTTCTTTTTCATCCCAGAATGATTTACCTCCGTAACGAATTACTGGCTGTTCGATCAAACTTTCTAGCTCATCCAAGTGAGCATTATTGCGGCTTAGAATTGCCCATCCATGTGGATCCTGATTTATAAGGCTTAAAATACCCTGTATCTGTTCCTCCATATCTACATATGAACGAAAAGTGACCTTTCCCCCTCCCTTTTTTGCCGAGCGTAACTCTTTGGCATAACGGTAAACATTCTTTCCTATCAGTGCTCCGGCCACCTCTAAAATTTCAGGTTCACACCTAAAGCATGTGTTTAAGTAAAATATGTTAGGTCTGAAGTGTTTTTCAAACTGTTGAAATATTTTGACTCCTCCTGAGGATCTGAAGGAGTAGATGGCCTGATCATCGTCTCCAACTATACTCGTATAGACTCCAGCTCTTGTATGCAATGCTATCCATGAGAATTGTATAGAGTCAGTATCCTGAACTTCGTCTACTATCAAATGTGTCAAATCTAACGTGCGCATTTTTCCCGAATGCATTTGACCGACAACAAATTTTGAAAGAGCATTGAGGTCCGCCACATGGTCTTTCTGGCATAACGCCTGATAGGTATTAAACAAATGGATCTGTTGTCTGTTATGCCGAACTGAAATCACATCCGTATCCATTTCTCTGCCGATAGCATCAATAACGAATTCAGCTTCAGCAAACTTCATCGTTACACCGGATTCTTTCAAAGCCCGGTGAATGACAGATCTCTGTGCTGGCCCTATCAACATCTTTCCCGGCCAGCGAATCATGTCCAGTTGCTTCTTAACGAGTCCGTGAAAAGTATCCACCAGCACCCGGTCAAGATCCTTCTTGCTCAATCGCTTTTGTAACTTTGCTGCAAGTGCGTTTGTTGCAGCGCGAGTAAAGGTCACCATCCCGATTCTTGCATATGGATACTTTTTGAGAATCGATATAACCGCTTCTATCATGGTGAACGATTTGCCTGATCCAGGCGCTGCTATCACCATATTGTTTGCGCTAGCATTCTCGATAACAGGTCTTTGCTCTTCTGTTGGCTTACCCATTTCAACCTCATTACTTCGTTTTAATAATTATACATTTTTATAAAAGCGCTTTTCTTGTGTACTGCTGGTTCTACTGGAAATCACTTTTTTTCCTTTTTTATGCAATCAGGTTGTTTGTGAAACGCGTGACTATGGAATAATGGTTCCATCTCCAAAAGACATTACAAAAAGGGCTTTAAATGAAACTTTTACGTTTAGTATCTCTGGTCTCTTCTGTCGTCATTGGTTTTTCCCTATCGGGTTGTGCCGGTGACACCGGCACTACGCCAGGCACCGCTCTGAATGCGTACAGTCACGGCCAGTACTGGCATGCTAATGCAAATGATTCTGTCGCCAAGAATGCCTATTCGTTTGCTGGTTTCGACGTTAATTTTAAGGAGCAAGAGGTTACTCCTGGAGGGGATGCCGACAACTTTCTTTCTAAGTATCTCATCAATAGTTCGATGGGCTACGTAACAGGCGGTCTAAAAGGTTTTGGGATCATGAGCCTCAGCTCTTTGTACAGTTCTTCTGACGCCGAATACATCCAGGTCAATCAATACCTAGTGTTCGTCCCCAATCCAAAAAAATTGCCTTACAATGATGAAAGTTTGGTACGTGAGGGAGCTAAGTATGTTTTTGAGCATACAAAAGCAACTCAGGCCTCATTTGGATACAACCCTGAAAAACAGAAAGCAGCTCTGGCCACATGTAAAATTGATATGGCAGTCGTCAATAAATGGAGTACCTGTGATCTGCCCTCTAAGCCTGATGCTGATGTTTTCCCTACAGATTCAATGTACAGCTTTCAGGCGATTCGCCCCGCAACAGGAACCGAAATTCCTGAGCTAAACCTTCCCGCTGGTGATTACGCTGTAATTCGTTATGTGTTCATCCCATTTAAAGGAAACGAAACAAGCTCTGATTTTTCGGGTATCATTTTCCGTTCTGATAGCCCAAATACAACAACTCCAGGGGGTGTTGCAGCCTCCATCAACGGAAAAGATTATTACCTCTTTACCGGTGAATACGGTAAAAAAGGCTTCCCAGAAAAAACATTGAAAGCCAAGTAATTAAAAAAGGGGCCTAACGGCCCCTTCTTCAATATTTCGGCAACTGCTTGCCCGTAACCGGATCCAGCGTAGTTGAACCTACCTCACATATGGCCGGTCGAGGTAAATAGCTACAATCTACATTTTCCTCTTTTATAGCCTGAGCATTTTCTTGTCTGGCCTTTATCATATTTTCTTCACCGCCCATTGCTTCCTTGGTACGTTCTGATGGAAGTTGATAGTTCTCATTCTGGAATGGTAAGTTTTCCACAATTGATTCTTCGGAGAATTTTGAATATTGATCAGGAACTTCTCCTACCTGAACTGCATCATTAATCCACTCCGTCAGATCAATTTTATCGAAATCCAGTTGCTGTATTTGCTTTATTGATAGCCCCACGCAATTAGAGGCGACAGGGTCTATTCCTAATTGCGGATAAGCTTGTTGCATAATAACGCGTGACAACATGGAATTATAACAGCACATGTCTGTTGCTTTTTTAACGCATTTCTTTGTGAAACCAACATTCAGATATTTGACGCATCGTTCCGTATCTAATGTAAAACAGGATTTTTGATTCTTATGAATAGAAGCTTCCATCTCTTTCTGGTCGCATGCTACCAACATTTCTAAAAGCATTTTAGTGACCTGATAGGCTGTATAAATCCAACCGATCACGTTTAATGCAAGCATAAAGTTTTGAACCGCAGCCGAGAAGACAACCTCTCCTCCGGTAGTAGCAACGTTCTTAAAGACAAAGTCACGAACTGTATCTGGTAGCAATTCGTAGGCTTTCTTCATTGCCATCTGCTTAAGCTGACCTATACCGAAGCTGGACATTGTTTCCTGTGCCAACTGGCCAGCACCTCCTGCCCCTCCAGAAGTTGCGGAAGACCCAACTGCCCTGCTTAGATTACCAGCGACGTTTTCATATACGCTCGTTAAGGAGCTCGTGACGTTGTTCCACATTTGCCCTACTGTTTTACCAGCTGATGCAGTCCACTCTCCGACCGCATTAGACATAGAAGCCCATGTACCTGTATCACCGCCGGTCCATTTTATTAGCTGAGCATTAACTCTGGTCCAGTTTGTGTTTCTGATCATAGATCCGGCAAGCATGATACCTTCAAGTGCTCCTGCGGTTCCCTGTGGTGCTTCGCAGCAGTCCGTCTTTGCCAGGCCATTTACAAAGCCTACTGAACGACCACACCATTCAGGTTTTCCTTCAAAGACGGAACATGAATTGGCATCGTTAGGGTCTTCGCATTTGGCTTCGCCCTGCATGTACTGAACCATGTTTGAATAAGCCGCAACTTTTCCAAAATCGTTGTTCTCTTCCTTTGGCCCAGTTTCGCATGTTCCACCTGAACATGGGATCATGCCAACACAGGCATTTGTAGAAGATTCAACCTCCCGAACTACATCCTTCCCTCTGTCACAGGTGTATTTCTGTTCATACATGTAGCAACTGTTAGTGCCCTCATCGAACCAACCCTCTGCACATGTTTGTTTATCGAGTACACATGCTGCATCATTTTTATAAGCACTACATGCATCAGGCATACTCTTTATTTCTTCATAGTTGTAACAGAGGTCCTTTCCATTAGCGTCTTTCATAATTTTTCCACTAGCGTCATAAGAGCAAATTTTGTCTTTGGCCAATGGATCACAAAAGTAGCCTTCAAGGTTTGTCTTCCAGGTAAGAAATCCTTTATCACCTTCATACAGAGGCTTTGCCAATGAAAGCACGCTTTCCGGAAGCCGTTTTGTGCCAACATCCATATCTTTAAACCGATCGAAACGGCAGAATGTATTCGGAGCTTGTACAGCATCGTAACAACCAGCTGGTTCCTGGACGTGCTTATCTTCGAGCTTCATATTTTCAAAAGTCAGCTCAACCTCAAAATACCCTTCACCCTTCCCACCAACCCATACTCTGGATGCCATTGTCACTTCTCGATCAGGCTCCTCATACACCGATTTTCTGACCTTATCAGTCACATCGTAAACCTTGTCGAGTTTCCACGATTTTTTTAACTCCCAAGATCCCTTAGGAGCCGGATAGTCACTTTCTCGATATGCACCATCTATGTGAGCAAAAATCTGCGTGCCATCAAGTGTTACCCGCATGTGGTCATCCCACTCCGCGTTAACAATCTTTGCTGAGGCCAATTTTGCATCCGGATGGAATTTTAATGTCAGTTCGTTATCATATACCCCGTCACTCCAGTAGTTGTCATCACGGCGACCAAACCATATACGCACACAATTATCGCCGCACATCGACATGTCTCCGTTTCCGCCTGAAATGTAAACAGGGACTGAAAAATCACGGGTTATCGTGCAGCTGCTGAAGTTATCTTGCTTAGGCGAGTTACAGTAGAACTCTTTGTAATCAGGATAGTGTGTGGTTACTGTTTTTTTAGAGGTCTCAACATTACAGTTCTGAAGCCAGTTTCCAGTACCAGCAACAGCATTTGTTATCTCATTTCTCCCCGCAGTAAACATGGGATCGTTAGGCTTTATAGATGATGCCGGGTTGTCCTTGTTAGCATTTACGAGGGTGCGGTAGGCAACGCCATCATAACTTTGAGCATCAAATAACTGGCTTTTCCGATTCTTTATATCGTTTACAAAGCCATCCTCATCCCCATAACGATCTGCGGCATTGAACTTAATATCGCTGTGCTTTTGCTCTGAGCTGAAAATCTCTCCGGTATTTGTTTTGGTTCCAGGAGTAGTATTGGGATTACTGCTTATACCAATGTTGCCATTAGCATCCCGAGAGAGCAGCTTTGCCCCTTCCTTGGTATAGTTTGAATTGATTGTCCCTCCAGACATACTCGGCAGTTGTACGGCGCTACCAATGGACTTTCCATCGGATGCGGCATTTTTCATGACACTTTCATTTGAGTTCCCTGCCCCATACTTTCCGAGATTAAGATTAGCGGATTCGGCTTTACCCACGTATTTCTCGGTGATCTTCCCACTGACATTCTCGCCTGAATCCGCATTCTTGTACTTCTCAACAATGTCCTGAGCACTGGTTGTCGCATTGCGATTTGCGTTAGGATTAGCAAGATTAAAGTTACTTTCGAGCTGGTCAAATATAGCGTCTGCCGCATAAATACGAGGAGTCATTACCATATTTATGAGAGAGATATAAAAAGCCCAACTCATAGTATTGGCAATCATTGATGCAATAATAGTTGAAGCTATCGTTTTTCTAAGTTTCATTATTTTTACCCTTAGAAATCAAGCGCCTGGTATATATCTGACGCAACAGTCATTGTAACGCCACAACATATAGACATAATTATCATTGCCTATTTTTTTGCGCCCACCTTTAAGGGTTGACCAGTCATGTACCGAATCACCAAGACGATGACAGCAATCCGGCCCTTTCGCCTCAGGAGTTGGGAAAAGCATTGAAAGCCGATACTGGGAACGAGGTGTAAAGTATTCCCACGTTTTCTCACACATTGCGTCTGCTCCCATCGTTCGCATCAGCATTCCCTGGCGATGTAGTTTAGTCAGAAGACGCTGGGTTATCAGTGAACTCGTCCTTACAGCGTCATCATTTGCGTAAATGTGGCCGGTTAATGGATAAAGGTTGCCATCGCATCCGGCACAAAAGTATGCAGCGAGATTATCCTTTCCTGCTGTTACTGCTACACAGTCAGCAGCGCACACCATTGAGGCAATTGGGTTTGCAAAAACTACTGCCTCTGGATTCAGGACGAGTGTAAGCAGATCACTTTCCCACATAGGGTCCACTTCGCTTATATAGGTCAGGCTGGCATCTATATAGGGTTCAGCAGTGCACTCGCCAATAATCAGTAATTTGAGCATTGTCATGATTGGGAACTCCCAAAGATGAACATCGTAAAATCCGGCTTCAGTTGCTGTCATTGGCTGATTTGTGTTGCTTTTACCAATATCAAACTGCGATTTTTGAAGCATCGTGCCTTCAAGAAAGGGGCTGCACCAGGGGCTCTTTACAACTTCAACAATCTTCACCGGCTGAAAGAAGCTCAATTGCCAACCTATTTCCGGTACGCCGTTCTGATCTGTGCAGTAGCAACCCGGACGTGAAGGAGCAGCGCCTTCTGGAGCTGCCCCTATGCCCATTATCCTCATGGGAAAAATGCAGCTCCAACAGATATTCTTAATCAAGCCCTGCCACACTCCAGCTGACTGACACATAGCCCCAGGGACTCCAGCATCTGCTGCCATAGCCATACCCGGTATAGAAAGCGAAAGCATAACTGCTACAATGAACTCTAAAAGTAACTTTTTGAATTTTTTCACCATCATGCTCACTTGGATGTAATAAATGTTGCAACACTTTCGATATAGTCGACGGCTTTGGTAAAATAACTTCTCATCTGGTCCGGATAATTTAGCGTCAGCCATGTTGCAAAGAGAGCGCCTATAATAAATCCGAGTTTCATCTTATTTTTCCTCTGAAAGATTTGGGGCTCCGATACCACGGACTTCTGCCTCGCTAAACAGGGTGATCCGGAATTTATCTTGGTCAGTAGTTATAAGCGCAGGTGTGTTTTTAATCTGAAAGCGTGAGATGATCTGTTCGTTAACTTTAAACACCTTACCGTTAAATTTTTCACGTAAATCATTTAGGTGATCCCATCCATTATCTTTTTGGATACGGGTAAACATTGGCATTACTTTTCCACTACCCAGACGTTGTCGATACTGCTGCTCAGCCCATACCAGCTGGCCCGGATTGAGTGGATCGAAAATTATCATCGTCAGGTTTTGAGGAAATCTCGAAAGTGGATTAATCAACTCACCGGCGGAAGCTATTACACGGCCCTGCTTATCTTTTACGTCCTGAGTGACCCTCACTGTAGGGTCAATTAAAAATTCTTTGTGTTCCTGGGCAGGAGGGAGGTCGACCATCCATTGATTTTTCCATGTGTCAGAAACGGCCCTTTTTTTTGCACCTTCCCAGTCATATTTTTGTGCACGTTCTTCCAGTTCTTTAATGATGCTCTTTTCTTCAACGGGATAAGTGGTACCAGCAACCGGGAAAATATCCTGATCGGGTTTTTTAGCAAGTTCTCGCTGAAAAAACTCAACGTTGAAGGAGCCTACCATTTTTGCAAAACGAGCTTGCTCCCTAGAAATAATTGTCGGTACTTGAGTTACTTGATACTGACTGAAGCTATCAGGATCAATTGTAATCAAAGGAGATTCAAATTTTCCTTTGACAATCATTTGGTTTATTGCTGCCTGTGTCTCTGGTAGCCGAGTAGTTCCTTTCTTTAGACCATTGAAAACTACACGAGCTTTATGCTCTGAGGCCGTACGTAGAAGGTCTTCCAGTACATAATCCGGCAAGCTAAATGAAGCAAAGATCGTTATTCCATTTTCAGTTGATAGTGCTTCTTCACGTGTGCTATCCATTTTTCTTTCGAAGTCAGCAGCTGTGATGCCCGAGGAACCAAACAATTTTTCGATATTTTTAGATTGTCCTCGCATGACTTCCGGCTTATTTTCCACAGCTTTCAGAGCCGCTTCATTAAGGCTGGCGTTTTCTTGAATTTCATCACGTCTTCTAATTATATCGTTGACAGCTTCAGAGTTATTACTTTGGGCCCTGATAGCCTGGGTATGGTCTATAACTGCTTGAACACTATCCGCATTCATACCGGGGACGTAACCACGGTTTATTTGCTTGCTCAGGTCCTGGTTTTTTTGGAGTGCTTCAGCTTGCGCTATGTACTTCTGCACATCTGGTGATTTTAGCGTAGCATCAAGGCTAAGAGCCCCATCTGGCTGCTGTGCACCTTTAGCCTGTGCCCCAAGCCCTTTTGCTTGCTGAGCGATTAGGTCAGCATCATGTTGATACTCAGTGCTTGCATTTGTATTACTTAAAACTGCACATAACGCAAGTCCAGGAAGTATTGGTAAATATTTTTTATTTACATTAAAAGATCGCATATGTTTTCCCAATTACTGAATTCAGCTTTACTGTTCCCCAAAAACGGGAATCCCATGAGTGATCGGTTTGCCCAATTAGGAAAACTTCGCCTTCAGGAATTATCAATTCTTTTTCAATCAAAATGGACGGAATATTGTATTTCTTCGAAATACGACGTGCATTAGCTTCAAAAAATTTGTCCCCGTTATAAACCCCATCCATTGTTACTTTAAGTTTGTCACCGCCCACACCGGCAACAATTTTTATGACTCGTTCATTTTCTGGGATAAAACGTACCGATTTCGGCATGTTAAATGCTATGAGTTCACCAGTTTTAATACTTTTATCCGAATGATCAATCATATAAAAATCAGCAGGCAGGCACCCATTCAATAAACCGTATCCAAATGTATAACGGGTGAAAAAGACACACATAACGAGAATCAGCAATAAAATATTAAGGGGGACATACCAATCCAGTATAAGCAGCCCTCTCTTTTTAGGTATGTAGTCGCTCATATTTTTCTCACTGGCACTGAAGAATATTTTTACTAGGCAGATGCACCTCTATCCAAGTAACTATTATCCATGTTTTTCAACGCTCGGAAGTCTGCAAACTAACCTAATATTCACCTATAAGAATGTTAATTCCTCAGCATGTATACGCAGCTTTGTTAGCGGCCATGAAAGATGCCTTTGGAGCAAAGTTACTTTCCGACATTAATTTTTCAAAGGTCCAATTATTGGGTATAAAAAAGCCGGGACATAATGTCCCGGCTTTATATTTAAAAATTAACTACTCACTGCTTGGTATTGATACAGTGTTTTCAGACTTACTTGCCTCTTCAGCCGGTCCGAAAACTGTCACGTGCTGTGTTGCAAAGTCTCCACTATCATCATAAGCAATTACTTTTATGTCCTGCTTACCACGGTTAAGGTTTTTAGAAAGTGTAGCCGTACTACCGAAAACGTTCCTTAATTCGCCGTTGATGAACCATTCATATCTAACCATTTTTCCATCAGTATCATCACATTTATTGGTAAAGCTCCAGCTTAGGTTGGTTTCCGTGTAGCTCAATGTACAATTAGGCACTGCGTTTTTAACGACATCAAACTCAACAGATGCTGAACCTCTCTGTCCAAGTTTACTAACAACATCAATTGTAATCTCGTATTTCTTTTCTTTTAAACCCGAGATCAGTTGAGCCCAATAATTTTTGCCGCTGGGTATTACTTCACCGTTCACCTTGTATGTGACCGTATCTATCGAGTCCGCCGAATGAGATAGCTTGATGTTTGACCTTAAGGTTACATCGAGTGGAGCTCTCATATATTTGTTAGAGAACTTGGGTGTCATCTCAACGTTCATTGGCGTTTGTTCATCGACAACAAAGGTATTTTCGATACGCTGTTCATTGTTTCGGTTATCTTTGAAAACAACCATCAATGTATATTTGCCAGGATTTTCAATTGTAAATTCTTTGGTGTCACCTTCATCTTTAGTGATTACCAGATTCTCTTTGTCGTAGATCCATTCACGGGAATAAGTAACACCAGGATAGTCTCCATCCTTAATACCGCTCAACGCAACGCGTAGGGTGGTCGGTGCCATGTCGTATTTAAGTTTGGAGCTTATTTTCATCTCGGGAAATTTATAAACCCACGATTTGACAGAAACTCTACGGGTAGAAACCGTATTCTCCTTATTGTCCGCTAACCATGCACTGTATTCAAAAGCAGCATATCCCTGTTTATCCAACATTTGCTCAGTAAGGGTAACAGACAGTGAAGAGCCCTTAAATGTCTGGCCATCCGGTGTTTTCCATTCTTCAACTACGTTATTACCATTCTGGTACTTACTGTTAGGGTTCGTGAACTTACCTTCCAAAGTAACTTTTTGACCAACCTCTACCTTTGAAACCCCCGTTACCGAGACAGAAAGGCGCTTGGGTTTTGCGGCTGCCAACCGAGCAGACGTTTCCTTCCATGAAGACTCCTCTGCCAGTTCATCGGAATCAAGGTAACGCATCCGGGCATAAATCGTAGACGGTAGGGTATCAGCTGAAGCCACAGTGTAAGTTGTATCTCCCTGCACCCAGTTGACTTTATCCTCTGACCAGAGAACCTCAGCGGTGCCTGCTGGTATAGGTTCATCGTTATCAAGCAGGGTTACAGGTATATCTGAGCCCTGAAGAATGTCTGTAACATCTATACTGAGCTTAGGCTGCTTGTAGGTAACTACCGTTAAGGCATCTGTGTAGGAAATCTTGGATGTGAATTTATTAGTCATTTTTGCCCTATAAAGCCACTTTCCTACTTCTGTCTTTTTGATACTTACACTTCTCTTTCCGGTCATGTCGGAAAGCATGGTCCAGGTTTGACCATTATCAGAGGACTGCTGCCATTCGGTGGGGGCGAGTGCATCAGAGTTAGCCGTACTGGCAGATTTGAAGCTTACCAGAGTACTAAGTGGGATCCTTCCGATAATAAGGCTTTTCGACAGGTTACCCTCCAGTTCCTCACCTTTATAGATTCGAATGCCTACAGCACTGGTCTCACGTTTCATTTCAAAATCAGAGAATGGCGATCTGACCTTAGCCACACCAACCAGACGCATATTACCCAGATCCATATTTTCAATTTTAATCTTGGTTTCGACAATGCCCGCATCATTGACCGGCAATGCTTCAGTCAGCGCAGTTCTTTCGTATGTAGTTTTATAACGGCCTGTTTCTGGATCTTTGCCGTATACACTTTTTTGAGAGTATATCGTGACGTCCCATTCTCCCATTGTTTTACGGTCAAATGCACTTTTACGTGTGGAGTTGTTATAACGCCCCACTGTTACCTTTAAGGGCACTTCAAGAGATGTGGCTGTTTTTTTGTCATCCACTTCCATCGATGCTCGAATATTGAAATCAGGCACCGTATATACGTTGAGGGTGTCTGTAGTTCTTAATTCTGGATCCTTTGAGTATTCTACAGCTATGTCAAAGACGTTCTTTGTCCACAATGGTGCAGCAGCAACCTTGACCCTTTGTACAAAGGTCGTTGCATCGTTGTTTGAGGAACGATTTTTAAATGACGTTTTGACAGCCTCAGAGCCGTTTTGAGAGACGATCATCGTAACGTCAGCTGGTACCACCTTCGCTAATATTCGAGCGGCCTCCCCCCCGGTCGTATAAGCCAGAGCAGTGTTCGGATTGATGCCTGCTATGACTTTATTCTTTTTGTAAGAGATGATCGGGTTGTATGGTAATTGTGTGGTCAGAGTACGGCGATTCCTTGCGGAAACCGCTTTAGAGCCCTTCCCGTTAATCATATAGACTTGATAGTCGAGCAGATTCTCACCTGTTTTATTAAAGAATCCAGTTAGACCCGGGGTACGTCCTTTAAAATAGAACTCCAACCCATCAGGGACATTGTTCCACTGAGGGTAGCATGCTGTAACATCTGATTTTTCCCCATACCAGGCGAGGTAAGCATTCGCATTTTCCTCTGTGGTAAACAGAGTGCATTTATCACCAGCTGTTTGACTAAGCAGGTCCGTATACTGACGTACGCGCGAGTAAAGAGTTACGTTTTTTTCCAGATTCTTAAGAGTGAATCCAGTAGGTTGATAAGTGAACACGGTACTGAAATTTACGTTTTTTCCATAAAGGTTTTCAGCCACCACAGTAATCTCGTGATCCGAATTAACTGCTAAATCGTCTCCAACCGGCAGGTAGTAAATACCTTTATAATTTGTAGGTGTTAACGAAACTACTTTGTTGTCTATTGTTACTGATTTTATGTCAGCAACCCCAGCCTGCCCCTGGAAAGCTGCAACGATAATCTCGTTCAGGAAGTATACGGGTGCTCGTTTAGTTAATACCTGCCCATCTTTGAGAACCATAAGCGTTGGGTTATCAGACAGCATCAGTTTGCTTTCAGGCTCAGTGTACGTAGAAGAGTTTTTGCTCGTATTTTCTACTGTAAAAGTCGCTGCGTAGGACCCGTTTATAAGATCCGTTAAGTCAAAGATATAGAGGTACTCATCACCGACTTTTTGAGGTCCACTTACCGGCTGTAAAGTTCTACGTAAAGGGGTTGCCCAGGACTGTTTGAAATCAATCTCAGTGCCATCATCTAAAGTCACTTTAGTCGTCGGCTTAAACACGCCATCCGGAGTCATAGTGAGCGACATAGCTGTTGGGAGCCACCATTCACCTTCTGTTTCTTGCTGGGGTACCTTAACGGCCACAGCAACGGTTTTGGCTCCGGTATAGATGTCCTGGCCACCTACTTTGATTGTTTTAGCCTCATCGGTAAAATTCCAAAGTGTATGGTCTACTACAGGAGGCCGATAATCCCAGTTAACAACAAGCTTTTTGGATTCAGGAGGTGCGAAATAATTATTCTTAGAGTTTGCTGTAATTGTGATATCACGTGAACCCAAAAGTTCATCTGTATCACTGGCCTTAATGCTTCCAACTTCAATGGTACAGGAAGTTCCGCCAATAGGTACTTCACAGGCGGAGCCTGAACCTATTGAGATGTATTGAATATAATTGCGGGGTTCAACAGAAACAGCGATATCTTTGATCGCTTCATCCTTTAAATACGATTTGAAAGAAAAGCCGTCATAGACTAATCCGTTCAGGGATGATTTAAGACCGGTGATAGTTGGTTTTACCGGTGCCACACTTTTGATTGAATATTCACCTTTTACTATTTCAACTTTTTTCCGTTCAGAACCAGAGAAGTAAGAAATCTTGTAAGGTAGTTTTAAATCACCGGTGGTGTTGGGAACGCCTGAAAGAGTGAAGCCGTTAGAAGTTAATCCCAAGGTATTGGGTAACCACTCAAAAAAACAAACGAGGTTATCAACAGAGGAAGTCGCTCGATCATCAACCGTTACATTACAGGCTGTGCCTGCACCTGAGGCAGTGATAGTGTTAGAATTAACGTATGCAACAAAGTCGCCCGGCCCCGGGTCAAAGGATACGGCTGGCAAATCAGCCTGTAGCTTTCCTGAAATCATAATCGCTTCAGCATAGACCGCTTTAATCGGAGCAATTAAAGAAAACAACAGGGCTAAACCTAAACCTGATTTTCTCATGACGAATACCTGTTTTTCTGAGCAAAATTAAACTCACTTTACGATGAAAAACAGAAATATCCGTTCGTATAACATTTAAAAAAACCTGTATTTTTCCGTATATTCCGTATGTTAATGCGCTATTTTGAATTCTTGGCTTCAGATAAGCGAAGCGCGGTAATTATAGACTCGGAGCTTACCCAGGGCGTTTTTTGAGCAAGATATCCAAGTATGTAGAGGCCAATTTTAACGCAATCCATTTGTGAGACGGGGACCATGTGCATGAAGGGTTTTAAGCCATCTTTATCGACTGGAACTATCCCTGCGGATAACAACAAACCGCCCCTCTCGTTTGGGGTAACGCTTATATTTTTGTATACGACGTGGCCATGATGTGAGGTTTTCCTCTTATCAATCTTTAAAGTATGCATGATTCTAAGAAATACAGATGCCATCTGCATAACTTCATTCGTCGACAATTTTAGAAGTACAGAACGGTTTGAGCCCCAGTCATAATCTTTTTTTGCGTTCCTTGGAGCGACGTGCAATGTAAGATAATAATTATCAATCTCATTTGAAAAAGGTGAAGGTTTTGATGAGCTAACATCTTCATTGTTCATCTCAATGACAAGGGCTGCATCCTGACCAAATGCTTTAACATTATGGTTTTTAAGAGCGAAGTCTGAAGTTGCCATATAAAAAGTCACTTTTGATAAAACCACATACCGCCTAATGATTCATCATCGGCAAGATGCTTGAAATTTGATAGTGTAAATCCTGTTTTGGTTTCAGAAATCACCAGGCTGTAAGATGCCGTATGTACAAGGCGAGAATTGTTTAGATCAAGATCATCACAAAAACCAGGGCTTTTGACGGGGTCAGCCTTTTCAACAAAAGTTACTTTTGAAGCGATGCCGTTGATCACGATTTTCTCGTTATCAGCAATTTTAATGTTTAAAGAAGGCGAGCTTTTATCACATGGCAGGAAGAGTGATGTCTTTTTAAATGTGTTTCCAGTGAAGTCCAAAAGGTCAGGTTTAACCGGAACATTGTTTAGGATTTTATAAACTCCAGCAAATGCACATAACACAACAAAACCAGATAAAACATATCTAATCTTAGACTTCATCCCCCAGTTCCTCTCCTAAAAGTTTTAACGCGCTTACGCACATAAGCCTCAACTGATACAGTAAGTTATCAGCGGTTATTCCACCAACGAAGGTAACTGTACGTCGTATTGATGCTCCGCCAGGCTCGCACTGGATATGGCCAATACCAGAATCACGGAGGAAGTCATTTTCTGCACTTACAAGGTCTGACTCTACAGGTGGAATGATAACTTCAATGAGTATTGTATCAACTGGGGCCCACTCCCAATCGAACTTAAGAGAGGAAATTGGGGATATAGAAACAAGAAGCTCATCAATATTAAAAATTACGGGTTTTATTCCCATAACCTCAGACTGAATGAAGTGGCTTTCTACCATAACTACCGGAAACTCTGAAATAGTCAGAACTCCGATTAACTGGTCTCGGCGTAAACCATGTATTAGTGAGTTGCGAGATAGCATTCGATCAGCCTTTATTATAATAATCAATCATTTGGGACAAGGACAAAAGGGATTACAGAAACGAAGATTCTACATGAACATCGTTGTCAGTGACCTTAGGTCCATCGGGTATAAGGGTATCAAAAAATCCTTACATAACCATTAAACCACAAAGACTTTTTACGTAAAATAATAATTAAGTACCAGATTTATTAAGATAATTCTTAGGTTTTTTACAAATTTAGGAAAAATCCGCACTTCCTGTAACAGCATCCAAATTAACCTAAAATACCGTTTCATTAACAGTAATTTTACAGATTCAGCTGAAGCCTGAGTTTATTATAACAAAAAAAAGGCCAGCAAGTATGCTGGCTTTCCTGGTAAGACAAGTTGAACTCAGAAGTCGATTGTACTGTCTCTCACCTATCTTGCCAAAGTCGCTAGTCGCTTGTTTGCCTTAGCTTTAGATTTTATGCTTATGGAGGCGGTTTGATTTTCATCCGATACTTTTTCTAGCACTGGCACCACAGAGGAAATGGACTTTTCTTTTGAAATTTTGGATGCACCTGGGCTTTGTTGAATAAATCAGATTTCGGGTAAGTCTCCCCCGTAGCGGGTTGTGTTTTCAGGCAATACGCACGCTTTCAGGCATACCTGCTTTCGTCATTTTGTTCAGCGCTCGTACCAGGGCCATAGCCTCCGCAACCTGACCATCGTAGTCACGCAGCGTCAGTGAACCCCCGAACAGCTGTTTTACCCGGTACATCGCCGTTTCCGCTATCGAGCGACGGTTGTAATCTGTTGTCCATTTCCACCGCGCATTACTCCCGGTCATTCGCTGATTAGCCACTGCACGGTTACGGTCTGCATATTCACCGGGCCAGTAACCCGCACCTTTTCGGGGAGGGATAAGCGCGCTGATTTTCTTACGCCGCAGTTCATCGTGACATAGCCGGGTATCGTAAGCGCCATCGGCGGCGGCTGACCTGATTTTCCGGTGGGTTTGCCGGATTAACCCGGGGAAGGCCTCTGAGTCCGTAACATTGTTCAGCGACAGGTCAGCGCAGATGATTTCATGTGTTTTACTGTCAACGGCGAGATGCAGCTTACGCCAGATACGGCGGCGTTCCTGGCCATGCTTTTTGACTTTCCACTCGCCTTCACCGAAGACCTTCAGCCCGGTGGAATCAATTACCAGGTGTGCGATTTCACCCCGGGTGGACGTTTTGAAACTGACATTAACCGACTTTGCCCGCCTGCTGACACAGCTGTAATCCGGGCAGCGTAGCGGAACGTTCATCAGAGAAAAAATGGAATCAATAAAGCCCTGCGCAGCGCGCAGGGTCAGCCTGAATACGCGTTTAATGACCAGCACAGTCGTGATGGCAAGGTCAGAATAGCGCTGAGGTCTGCCTCGTGAAGAAGGTGTTGCTGACTCATACCAGGCCTGAATAGCTTCATCATCCAGCCAGAAAGTTATGGAGCCACGGTTGATGAGGGCTTTATTGTAGGTGGGCCAGTTGGTGATTTTGAACTTTTGCTTTGCCACGGAACGGTCTGCGTTGTCGGGAAGATGCGTGATCTGATCCTTCAACTCAGCAAAAGTTCGATTTATTCAACAAAGCC